>NZ_CAKLBZ010000001.1:5217500-5487453 GCF_921008455.1 Bacillus basilensis
CTTATGTTCACGTTCCTCTCTTAACAGGTACAGCACCTGTTATCGAGAAACAAGAACAACCTGCTCCTGCTAAAACTGTAGCACCAGCTAAAGCACCTGTAGCACAAGCAAAACCAGCTGCTAAGCCTGCTGTGAAAGCTGCTGAAACTAGCACACCTTCTGGTGGTCGTGAGTTAACAGTTGTAGCTACAGCATATACAGCTCATCCGAGCGAAAACGGTGGCACATACGGTGGCCGTGTATTAACTGCAATGGGTCATGACTTAACAGCGAACCCGAACATGAAAATGATCGCTGTTGACCCGAAAGTAATCCCATTAGGATCTAAAGTATGGGTAGAAGGTTACGGAGAAGCTATCGCTGGAGATACTGGCGGTGCAATTAAAGGTAACCGTATCGATATCCTACTTGGATCAGATAGCGCTGCTCAAAAATGGGGACGCAAAACTGTTAAAGTGAAAATTTTAAAATAACCAATGACTGCTAAAGCCAGTTCTCTTTGTTGAGAGCTGGCTTTTATTTTTTTATAATAGCTATAAGGAGGTTATATTCATGAATGTACAAGCAAAAGTAGACTGGATCGGTACACCAAAACCGTATATATATAAAGATGAAGTAACATACGACGCTACTTCCATTGACTTTTCACTCGCGGGCGATGACAATCGCTATAAATTAATTGTGCTCAAGTCTGAAGAAAATACACATTACAAACTTGTCCAATATGGAATCAAACCCGGCTCACAAAAGCCATTCCCTATCGACATTCCATTCGAACAAAACATGTTACCAATTATAGAGCAAATACTACATGATCCATATGTACAAGCGATATTAAAGGAAACGCGCTTCTAATCGTAAAAAGGCTATCTCTATAATTGAGATAGCCTTTTTATATTAACGAGTCGGACCAGATACTTCCTCTGACTTAAGCGTATTATTCGCTCCAAGAGAATGGTACAATATCTTTCCATTTCCATTCACAGTAACAATATGGTCATTATTAAAGCTTTTAAACTTCACAGAGCCATCACCGTAACGAATATGATACTCTTCATATGTCGTTACTTTATATTTCGTTTCACTTTGACGCTCTACATTGCGAATTTCCATTGTTAATAAATCTTCTGTAATTCCTTTTTTGTGTAAATATTGTATATAATCACGGTCTTCCTTGTACGATTTCCCGCTCTTATCATAATTATTTTCAATTAGACTAAAATCATTTAATGAAATCGCACGCACATTATCATAAAGATGCTTTCGTACAAAGTCACCAACAGCCGAACTTGAAGTTTCTTTCGGGAATTTTAAATAATACGTGCTTTGGTCTCCAATTTTAATACTTTCAGATTTAATAACACCCAAATCAGTGTTTTTCTCTAAATGTACTTCTACCGTTTCATCTGTCGGTACAGGACCAAGTTTATAACTTCCATGACTCAATTTCCCGCGCTTCTTACCATTGACAAATACAGTTGCATCATTTTCATCTGAAGAAATGGTTACATAATTTCCTTCTAATGATAATTTAACATCCACTTTCGCCTCTTTTTCATCTGCTAAGTCCACTTCTTTTTCTGTTTCTAATTCAGTTAGTTCTGTCTTCGCTTTTGCCTTTACAACGTAAGAACCTGGGAAGTACGGACCAACTTCTTTTGAAGTTTTATCATTTGATAACTCTGTCTCTTTCTTATCATTCACATATACTTCAGCACTTTTCGCAGTTGTGCTTACATTCATATAATAAGATTTCATATTAAGTTTATACTTCGGATATAAGAACCATTCTTTTCCGTCTTCTATAATTTGACCATCTTTAAATGATGTTTTATCACTTGCTAGTTTTTGATCCACTGTCTCTCTTTGTAAATAAGATAGTAGTTCTTTATTATAAGAAGGGTTTTCTTTTAAATAACGGATGTACCCCTTAATATCTTCAGCTTTCATTTTCAAACTCGGATCATCTACTTTTACAAACTCATCAATTGCATTCGCATCTTTCTTTTGGAATGCTTCAATCATAGCATTGACCTGCTTTTCTTTTGAAAACTTGCTTGCCCCAAATTTATACGCACCAAACAATATAGCAAAGATAACAACAAAGCATATAAGTAACATTATATTTTTCTTACTTTTCACTGGCTTTATTTCTCGTTGTACTTCTGAACGAGAAGAAGCTGTTTGATCAGCAATTACTTCTACCTTACTTCCACACTCAGAACAAAAGTTCAAATGATCCGCAACTTGTTTATTACATTTCCCACAAAACTTCAAATGACTCTCCTCCTTATTTTTTTACTAACTTCATACCAGCAAATGTTAATGCGTACGAAAGAAGAAAACTACCTACTATTAAATACAGCGTGCTACTTTGAATAGAGAACAATGGTCCGGAAATCCCAGCAAACTCCTTCATAACTTCCTTACTCCCTGAAGCCTCAATATGAATTTTGGCCAATCCATTTACACAAAGCATCATCACAGTATACACCGCACTAAACACAGCAATAGTTACGTACATATTTTTCATCGGATATTGAGCCAATTTCATCCCAGCTCTAAATAGTAAAATGCATGGTAATAAAATTAATAACCCCCACCAGTGCATATAGGAATTGAAATCATCAATTTCTTTTACACGTTTAAGATTCGCTCCATTAGCAATTTCCAGATCTTTTAATGACGTACCATTTATTGATATTCCTGACGTATAAGATAAATGCAATGGACCTTTTTCAATTGAGTATCTTCTCATTTCTCTATCCATATCTCCCCACTCAATTTCTGTTGAAGCAAAGTGAGCCATATTCCACATGTATGGTGTTGCTTCTAATGAAATTAATGTTTTATATGTTTTCTCGGGAAAATCAATTGGTCCCACTGATTTTGAACTGCTAAATAAAATTGTAATAAGTATAATACCAAATGTAATAAGCAATCCTTTTAATACAGTTACCACACTATAATAAATAGACGTTGCATATGGAACACTTCGACTCATAGAAGATAATAGACGGTGTGGCCCTGCTTGAATACACATACCAATAAAGGTAAATAGTAAACCAAATATAATGCCATACAATAAACTAATAACATGAGAATAACCAATACTGATTGTCATCGTTTTATAGAATTGAGAAATTGTCGTAGAAGAACTTGCGATAAAGCTTACGATGCACAAGAAAATTCCATATACAATACCGATAACACTTGATGTTAGTAACTTCTCACGCCAAACAGCAGAAGGGTTGCTTCTCTCTACAAAGAATCCAATTCCACCTAATATAAGTGCTGGAATTGCTAACAAGATGAACAATGGGAAATGAAGGATAAATGACATCGCATATTCCCCGCTCCCACTAACTTCAAGGCCTATTAAATGATACATTAAAATTAATGGTGCTATGCCAACGAAAGATTGATTAATAGTACCCATATTCAACATACCGTTCATATTTGTAAGCATCGTTCTCACTAGGTCGTTAATCGCCGCATCGACAACTAGGCTACCAATCCAACCGGCTATAAACATACATACGATTGCAAGCCCACCACCAAGTAAACCTTTTTTCAAAGTGCTTCCAGATGGACTTACATGTAATTGTAAACCTTCGTCTGGTAATCTTGTTTTCATCTCTTTTTTCATAATACCTAATAAGGAATCCCCGCATTTCTCACAATACGTAGCAGTCCCTTTACTTTCAACTCCACAAGTTCGGCAATACTTTGAGTCTTTCGGCGCTAAGATAACTTCACTTTCTACACTACCTGTACTTGATCCATCATGTGTACAATAATTCGCTACATCCGATTGTTCTAGACCACAAGTTTTACAATACATGTTCCTCACTCCTTACTTTGCTTCATACCACAAACTGGACAGAATGTAGCCTCTGTTGCAATTTGTTCACCACATGAAGTACATGACCCATTTTCAGCATCTTTTGATTGAAGGAGTAACTCATTTTCTTTTCCACACTGTCCACAAAATTTATCATTTAATGATAATGGGCCGCCACAGCTACATTGCCCTTTCTGTCCTTGATTCTGTAAATTAGCTATTTGCTTACGCGTGTTATAAATAGCAACATCCAGCTCTTGTACTGGTTCTATAATATTTTTTAACACATCTACTCGAACTTCATCATTGCGGAGTTGCATATATGCCGTTTGACCAAGTTCCAGCAAAATTTCAGTTTTCGCCTGTAGTTTCTCTTGCGTAATTTTCTTTAATTGCGCAACCTCTTGAGCTACTTGTAATTTCATCTTCCCTTGCTCGATTCCCTCTTGCAATTTGTTCATACCGCTACCAAACTTTGATTGTAAATCTGACAAAATTTAATCCCTCCATAAATATATATTAATATACAAAATTAACATTTTATATATTACCATGATTTTCAAGTAATGTAATCCAAATTTCATTTTTTCTGTTTTGAGCATTTTTTGTTTATAATGGTAAAGGAAAGAAATATGTGTACGGAGGAATATTATGCTGCAACACTCGATTACGAAAGATGAAATTATGATGATTGCGAATGAGTTCGTTCAAGGACTAGATCCACAGCAAACAGCTGATCAGGAACATGTCGCTACAGCTCGGCACCTATATCGTAGTGGTGTTGTCTACAACGTTGACTTTGATGGTTATACGCTATCAGGAACTGTAGATGCTGAAGGCAGCGTATATAGCGTCCATATCCCGATTCGTAACGTCGCTGAAAGCTATTGCGATTGCTTCGCACCAACGCAATGTGAGCATATGCTCGCTGTGTTACTGTCTGCAGCGTCTAGTTTTGGGCAAGTAGGAGATGTATTAAATTTATTTAAAAATAATACGAAACCTTCCCTTCCTCCTATTCGAACTGCAAGACAAGTATTGCAATCATCAGCTTTTGAGGAAAGCGATTATAAAAGTTGGCAATCCTATTTTGATAACGAATATGAATCATTTAAAAAAGAACAAGCTCGGCTTACTTATAAACAAATGTATTTTCTTATGAGTATTTTTACAGACTTCTATACGAAACTCGAACGGAAAGCTCCGCGTATCATTGCGATACATGAGTTGTTCAGGCTACATGCAGCGCTTTATTGCTTTCAAAAATTATTAGAAGAAATTCAGGACTTTGAAGCAAATAAAACGTATTCTTATCATCAGCCTGTTAATGTCGTTCGCCTATTTGTAGATAAAGTGGAATCCATCGTTCGGGACTTACAATCAGAAGCGATTCCTTCAGAGTCTGAATCAATTTTGCAAGAAACAGCTCGTCTCGTTCACGAAGTATTCTTCTCCACTGACGCCTATACGCAAGAGAGATTTTTTATTTATCGTCACATATGGAGTGAACTCTTACAGAATAAAGAGCAACTGCAAGAAGAAGAAAAACGAATCGATACGAAAATCAATCCACTTTCCAAAGCATTAGCATCTTCTCATCTACTCTTTTTAAATGACGAAGATTTACTAGCGATGGACTTACTCAAAAAACAGCCTGCTTCTGTTGTAAGTTTGTACTTCTATTGGTTAGAAGAGCTATTAAATACAATGCAATGGGATCGTGCGAAAAACTGGCTTTCCTTTACGTATAAACAAGTAAAGAAAACGATACATGAGTACGAAAATACTGTTTTTATCAAAGATATCGTTCGCTTATTTGTAAACATGTATGAAACATATGCAACCCATACAAACGAACAAGCCGGATTCGAAATGATATTGCAAGAGCTATTACCGTATAGTTTCGCAAACTATGAACAATACGTACTCGCGAAAAAACAGTATCGTACATGGGCAGAACTCCATCTCTTACATGGGTTTGAAGCAATTGAAATTTTGAAAGAGCCGCTGAAAGATATTGAAAAGGAAGCGCCAGAAGCGGCACTCCCTCTTTATCACCTTGCTGCTACTGAGGCCATTGAAGAGCGAAATCGCAAATCATATAGACGTGCAGTTCGTTACTTAAAGAAATTACGTACATTATATAAACGATTAAAGCGCACCGATGAATGGGATGCTTTCATTATTCACATCGCAAACTTACATTCACGTCTACGTGCACTACAAGAGGAATTACGGAAAGGAAAATTAATCGATGATCAATCAAACTGAAGTAACAATTAGGCTCCAGCACGTTAGTCAAGGTTGGTTCCTTTGGGGAGAAGATGACAGCGGTACTCCATTATCCGTAACAAGCTGGAAACGAAATGCATTTACATGGCACTCTACTTCCTTCTACGGTACATTTCTAAAAGAAGCAACCTTTGAAGGAAAACAAGGTGTTATACTAACAAACGCACAAGCATTTGAATACATCGCGAATAAACCGATGAACTCCTTTGCCCATATTCAAATGAACGGTCCTATTACAGCACTTACGAAAGATGCAAATGAATTATGGGATGCCTTCGTCAGCGGTAGCTTCGTACCCGATATGGAGCGTTGGCCCAAACAACCATCTTGGAAAGTTCAACATACACCGATTGAAGATGACACATTAGCATCTCTTTTCTCATCCGCGGTAAATGAAAGCATATTACAAGATAACCGTTCGAACGACGGATGGGAAGATGCAAAGAGACTTTATGAACATTACGACTTTACGAAAAGACAATTGGACGCAGCACTACATGAAGAAGATTGGCTTCGAAAAATTGGTTACATTGAAGATGACCTTCCCTTTACAATTGGCCTAAGGCTACAAGAGCCGCAAGAAGAATTTGAAATGTGGAAGCTTGAAACAATTGTTACACCAAAGCGCGGGGCTCATCGCATATATGTATATGAGAGTATCGATTCTTTGCCAAAACGATGGCACGATTATGAAGAACGTATTCTTGAAACACAAGAAGGCTTCAGTAGACTTGTACCGTGGTTAAAAGACGGTGATACATTCCGAAGTGAACTCTTTGAAACAGAAGCATGGAACTTCTTAACAGAAGCAAGTAACGAATTACTTGCCGCAGGTATTACGATTTTATTACCATCGTGGTGGCAAAATTTAAAAGCGACAAAACCAAAATTACGTGTGCAGCTGAAGCAAAATGCCACACAAACGCAATCTTTCTTCGGCATGAATACACTCGTTAATTTTGACTGGCGCATTTCAACGAACGGCATTGATTTATCAGAAAGCGAATTTTTCGAACTCGTTGAACAAAACAAACGGTTATTCAATATAAATGGTCAATGGATGAGACTAGATCCAGCCTTTATTGAAGAAGTACGAAAGCTCATGAACCGTGCCGATGAGTATGGACTCGAAATGAAAGATGTCCTTCAGCAACATTTATCAAACACTGCTGAAACAGAAATTGTAGAAGAGGATAGTCCGTTTACCGATATTGAAATTGAACTAGATGGATATTATGAAGATCTATTCCAAAAATTATTGCACATTGGAGATATTCCAAAAGTAGATGTCCCTTCTTCACTACATGCAACACTCCGTCCGTATCAACAACATGGAATTGAGTGGTTATTATATTTAAGGAAGCTTGGGTTCGGCGCATTATTAGCTGACGATATGGGGCTTGGAAAAAGTATTCAAACGATCACTTACTTACTATATATAAAAGAGAACAACCTCCAAACAGGTCCTGCCTTAATCGTGGCACCGACATCTGTTCTTGGAAATTGGCAAAAAGAATTTGAACGTTTCGCACCAAATTTACGTGTTCAGTTACATTATGGAAGTAACCGAGCGAAAGGCGAATCATTTAAAGACTTCCTTCAATCAGCAGATGTTGTATTAACATCTTATGCATTGGCTCAGCTTGATGAAGAAGAACTTAGTACGTTATGCTGGGATGCTGTTATTTTGGATGAAGCGCAAAATATTAAAAACCCACATACGAAACAGTCAAAAGCAGTGCGAAACTTGCCAGCTAATCACAAAATTGCTTTAACCGGTACACCGATGGAAAACCGACTTGCCGAGCTTTGGTCTATTTTCGACTTCATTAATCACGGATATCTCGGCAGCTTAGGACAATTCCAGCGCCGCTTCGTCTCACCGATTGAAAAAGATCGTGACGAAGGAAAAATCCAACAAGTTCAACGTTTTATCTCACCATTTTTACTGCGACGAACGAAAAAGGATCAAACAGTCGCACTAAACTTACCAGATAAACAAGAACAGAAAGCTTACTGTCCACTTACCGGTGAACAAGCTTCCTTATATGAACAACTTGTTCAAGATACATTGCAAAATGTAGAAGGATTAAGCGGGATTGAACGACGCGGATTTATATTACTAATGCTGAACAAACTTAAACAAATTTGTAACCATCCCGCTCTTTATTTAAAAGAAGCAGAACCAAAAGACATCATCGAACGTTCCATGAAAACGAGCACACTAATGGAACTAATTGAAAATATAAAAGATCAAAATGAAAGTTGCTTAATCTTCACACAATACATTGGTATGGGGAACATGCTAAAAAATGTATTAGAAGAACATTTCGGTCAGCGCGTCCTCTTCTTAAACGGTAGCGTACCGAAGAAAGAACGTGACAAAATGATCGAGCAGTTCCAAAACGGAACGTATGACATTTTCATCTTATCGTTAAAAGCAGGCGGAACTGGCTTAAACTTAACAGCGGCCAACCATGTCATTCACTACGACCGTTGGTGGAATCCAGCTGTAGAAAACCAAGCAACAGACCGCGCATATCGTATTGGTCAAAAGCGCTTTGTACACGTTCATAAACTTATTACAACAGGGACACTCGAAGAGAAAATTGATGAAATGTTAGAGAGAAAACAATCATTAAACAACGCTGTCATTACAAGCGATAGTTGGATGACCGAACTATCTACAGATGAACTAAAAGAATTGCTTGGTGTATAAACAAAAGGAGCTAATCTCAAAAGATTAGCTCCTTTTTCTATTCCAAAACCAATTACTTATTATAATCCCTGTTAATCCGCCGCACGTATCCAGTAATGAATCTTGCCACATCGGTGTACGATCTCCCGTAGTCCATTGATGAATTTCATCAAATGTTGCATATCCTGCAACGAAAAGGAGAGCGTATATAAAACACCTTTTTCTCGAATAACCCAATCGATGAAAAGCATAATACGTCAATGAACCAAGCATAAAGAACACCATAAAATGAGCACCTTTACGAAGGAAAAACTCAATAAATCCGCCTACACCTTTATTTGCAATGCTAACAGGTGTACCACCGCCGTAATCGATAGATACCCATGAAAAATGCTCTTTCACAAACTCCACATTTACATATTGTTCAATATCCGAACGCATATCCTGCTTTTTATATGGTTGTGCCGAGGAATAGAAAATCAACCCCATCCATAGTAAAACAGGAATCCAAAATAACCATTTACGATTCATTCTTCCGAAACCCCTCTCTTAGTCTTTTAAGAGTACCAAAAAAAAGAATACATTTCACGCCAAAACATGACATTCACACCCTATTTATATAGTGAAAGGGGGTGATAAACATGGCAGTCGAAACAATCGTAATGGATTTAACTTTACGTCTTGTCTTAAACAATGGAGTAGATAAGAACGGAAAAACAGTTTTTAAGAACAAACAATTTAAGCGTGTAAAAACAAACGCAAACTTAGAGCAAGTACAAAACGTAGCACGTGCCCTTGCTTCCTTACAAGCATTACCACTTCACGCTGTACAACTTGTTAGCACATCAGATCTTTCTAGCCTATAAGATGAAACTTTAATTAGTGGGGGTTCATCCCCTCTGATTGTTAGCCAACACTAACAGCTGAATAACTAAAAGGGAGGAAATAAAGCATGCAAGTACTAGAATTAATTTTCGCGAAAGAAGATGGAAAAACCGTTGTTTTTTCTATCGAGAACCCCATCACACCCGTCGATGCACAAGTCGTAAATCAAGTAATGGATACCATCCTTGCCTCATCTGTATTTTCATCAATGAATGAAAATACCCGAAAAAAAGGCGCTCGTCTCGTAGAAAGGAATGTATCTGAAGTTCCCATTACGCTATAAACAAAAAGACGAATCTGCATCATTTTGCAGATTCGTTTTTTTTCTTCGGCATTTCAATTGGGATAAAGATTTTTGAAAACCCGACGCATACATATTTATAGTGTTCTCCGCCTATATCAAATTCAGTCTTATAAGTTGAGAAGAATATATAATCATCTCGCTTCGTATAATGATCGATTAATAACCCAACTTGCGGCTCAACATATTTTTTCGCCAACTTCTTACCAGCCGATGCTAAATCGCCAAGAAGCCCCTCTTCATTTTCTTTTTGAACTTCGTCTAGCTTCTTACTCACATCATTACGTTTCATAAACTGCTTCGCTGCCCAGTCCGTATATTCACCTTTACTCGGGTTACTATTTGCTAAATATACTAGAAGAACAACAACTAGAGCCATAACAATATACCTTTTCTTCATACTATCTCACCGCCTACTCTTTTCTATTTTCATATATATGTACAAGCGATGCAAATTAGAAAGACTATCATCTATTGATTGTAAACGAATAGCCAAAATTTACAATACGAAACAAAAGATTAATATTTATTTTACCTAATTCGTATATAATGATATTAATAACATTTTATAAGGGAGGACTCAGAGTTATGAAAGACGAAAATGATATTTTTATTTCTAATTCTACAATGATGTTAGAGCCTTACAAGCACCCTTATTATTGCACAAAAGTTATCGACAGTAGCGGGAACCATTTTTATTCCTGCCAAACCGCTCTTCAACTCATCAAGAAATCTTGTCTAACCAATGTTCACTCTACTTATCAAGGCAGACGTAATGCAGTTCAAACAAACTTTAATTTCAAACAAAATGTCCCGATTCCAATTAATCATAGAGAATATATTTGTGCTTTCCCAACAGAATCTCCTTCTTCTCCAAACTGTATATGGCTATTTTATAATCATATAGATGACATAGAATTTTTCAAACAGAGTAAAAAAGCTACCATTCATTTTTCAAATGGCACTACTACAACCATACATATCAGTCCCCATAAGCTAAAACAACAATTATTAAAAGCTGGATACGTATTATCACGTATGAACATGCAAGATTCACTACAATTCAAAAACCTCTTATTACATTTACTACCTTAACAAAATAAATAGAATGGAAAGCAATATCCCTTGCCTTCCATTCTTATGATACTATTTATCCTCTCAAGCTATTTCGCATTTTCTCAAGCGCCTGCCGGTATATCCACCTCACTTGATAATAGGTCATCTCTGTCTCTAAAGCGATTTCCCCCATCGTCTTTCCTACAAAGAAACGTTCAAAAATAACATACTTCTCCTTCTCATCTAATACACTCATAAATTCCTTCACTCTCATTTCAATATCTTCAAAATGAAAGGTATCTTCATATCCTCTTACATATACACACTTTTCTTGCACTGCAAACTCTTTCTTCAATCTTTCTAATATATAACCACGTACCGTTACAACTGCATATGCAGGAAAGCTCCCTTTCTCCGCATCAAACTTTTCATACGCATGCCAAAGACCGATTAACCCACATTGATAATACTCTTCATAATCTTGATAAATACCTAGCTTCTTTATTTGATTCACAATCATACCTTCATACAAAACAACTGTCTCTGTAAAAGTCGCTGGCTTCACACAGTACCCGTTTCTAAAAGGTATACCTTTCTAGTATTCCGCGGTACCTTCACAATATAAAAATAAAGAAAGGATTTCACTGTGAGTAATTTCAAATACTACCGCTGAAATTTGAAATTACATGAAGTAGAATTTGAAATTCTGCTGGTGGTATTTGAAATAAGGGTAAAAATAAAAAAGATTCCTTCTATACATTAGAAGAAATCTCATGTTTATAAATTTTCGATTTATACTATTCTGTAGTTAAACGCTTGAAAAATCTATCGATTGCATATAAACCTGTAGCTAAAATACAACTTATAACGCCAACAAATATATAAGGATTCTTATTTGGCAGATATTCTACCGTTAACAATAATACAACTAACATAAACAAAAAATTTGCTAATAATTTCTTAAACATATGTATCTTCTCCTTATATCAAAAATGCAGCAATTACTTTTATAATTGCTGCATTTCTTTCTTGTGACATGAAATATCAAGCTTATTGCACTAATCCTCTTAGCGCACCAAAGCCAATCGTTAAGATGAAGAAGATAACCATAAGAATCGTTGCTTTCTTTTTGCTTAAACCAGCTGTAATTTGAAGACCTAACCATGTAATAACAAATCCCCAAATTGTAAATACTTCAATGCTATTTGCAATACCTTTTACTGCGCCGCCACTTGAAGCGAAAATCGGACCTAAACCAGTGTAAAATTCTTTCCCTGAACCACCTAGAATAAGCGCTAAAACTGCATTTATTAATAAGCCAAGTAATGAAATAATGCTTGAATATACAGTAATTGTTAATAATTTCTTATAAGAAGTATCATTGCTCATTAACATCATTAACACTTTGTATACTGCTGCGCTAATAAAGAAACCTATTATCATACCGATAACACCAAATACAAAACCGGCGCCGAAAGTCATCACAGGTGTAACATTAACCCCTAATTCTTGATTGAACTTAATTGATTCAGGTGTTAAAGAATATACATAAGCACCAAGACCTCCAGTAATCCCTGATAATAAAGAAAGTATCCAAAACACACCCCAAACCGCATTACTGTTCTTCATTCTCTCAAACTGTTCACCTGGAGAAGTAATCATCCCTAATAATGATGGCTTTTTCGAAACTGCATCTTGCGTATTAATATTCGCTTCCATTATAACGCCTCCTTCTCTTTATATAACCCGTTCTAACGGGCGGTTCACTTCCTCATATAGAGGCTACGAACCGCCCACTAGAACGGTAATGTGCAGTAGAGAGCCCCCCTCTCTACTACACTATTACTTACTCATAACGTAATGCTTCAATTGGATCTAATTTCGCAGCTTTGTTTGCTGGAATTAATCCAAAGATAATACCTAGTGTCATAGAGAACAGTACGCCGCCAACGACAACTTCCCATGAAACAAGTGGCGGCCATTTTGCGAATGTGGAAACGATATATGCTCCGCCATATCCAAGACCAATTCCAATTAAACCACCTAGAAGCGTTAACATAACTGCTTCAATTAAAAACTGTAATAAAATTTTACTACGCGTTGCTCCAAGCGCTTTACGTATCCCAATTTCGCGCGTACGCTCCGTTACAGATACGAGCATGATATTCATAACACCAATACCACCAACGACTAATGAAATACCAGCGATACCACCAATAATCATCGTCATGATGCTAGTTACTTTAGAAACATTTTCTTGGAGTTCTTTTAAATTCACCAGTTCATATTTACCTGGAATTTCACTTGGCTTACGACTATTTAATACATCAACAGCTTGTTTCCCTGCTGTTTCTAAATTGTCTACATTTTTAGCTTGAATTGAGATATTTTGAATATCATCTGTTCCGTATAAAACAGGCCATAACGTAAGAGGGATTAACGCTTCTTCCATTTCAAATCCCATAAACTCATTATCAGATGTATACACACCAATAATTTGCATTGGCTGTCCCTTCATCTCAATAATTTGTCCAACTGGGTTTACGTCCTTAAATAACGTTTCCTCTGTTTTTGTACTAATCATCACAACGTTATTTGCATGAGAAATATCTGATTCGTTTAAAGTACGTCCCTTTACGACCTTTACTTTATTAACCGCAAAATATTCATTATCAAGACCAATAACATTCAGATTTGCTTTTTTATCATTTACATCAAGTATCTCTGTCGTTGAATTTGTCGTAATAACATGTGAAACATTTTTCACTTGTTTTACTTCCAAAATATCCTCTTCCGTTAATTTTGGTATTTCAAACCCACCTATAGCAAACTCATCATTAATATCTGGTTTAAACTGAATTGGCATAAGGTTATTACCACCAGAACCTGCGAATTTCGACTTCAGCATCGCTTCCCCGCCTTGCCCAATTGCAACGACAGTAATAATAGAACCAACGCCGATAATAATACCGAGCATCGTAAGAGCTGAACGCAGTTTATGAGCTAAAATAGAAGATAGAGCAATCTTTATACTATCTAGTAAACTCATACCGCACACCTTCTATCTTCTGTAATTTTCCCATCTCGCAATACAATACGGCGGGAAGAATACGCTGCTACTTCCTCTTCATGCGTAACCATAACAATTGTTGTACCTTCTGCATTAAGCTTCGTGAAAATATCCATAACTTGCTCACCAGACTTCGTATCAAGCGCACCAGTCGGCTCATCGGCCATAATGAACGTTGGATTATTCGCAATCGCCCTTGCAATCGCAACACGCTGCTTCTGTCCACCTGATAATTCGTTTGGCAAATGATGCACACGGTCCGCTAATCCGACTTTACCTAACGCCTCTAAAGCACGCTTGCGACGCTCTGCCTTCTTCACGCCGCCGTATACGAGCGGAAGTTCAACATTTTCGACTGCCGAAAGACGCGGAAGCAAGTTAAAATGCTGAAACACAAAACCGATATATTCATTACGAATTAAAGCAAGCTTTGACTCGTCTGCTGTTAAGATATTCACATCATTCAGCATATATTCGCCTTCTGTTGGACGATCTAAACAACCGATAATATTCATAAGCGTTGATTTACCAGAACCAGATGGTCCCATAATCGAAACGAACTCGCCGCCTTGAATCGTTAAACTAATACCGTGCAAAATCGGCACTGCCAATTTTCCTTGATAATACGTTTTAGCAATATGATTTAACGTGATCATTTCTCTTTCACTTCCATTCCGTCATACACATCGTCGGAAGGATTTTTAACCACCTTTTGCCCCACTGTTACGCCTTCTACAACCTCTGTCCAGTCTCCATCAGTAGAACCTTTTTTCACATTTTGTTTACGAAGTTTTCCTTTATCCTCAACATAAACAAATGCATCACCGTCTTTTTCTACAATGCTCTTACTTGGAACAGCAATCATCGTCTTATTCTCTAAATTTACTTGCAGAGAGACGTGATAACCTGGAGATAAACCATCTTGACTATCAAGGCTTGCTTTATATGTATATTGAGACATATTTTGAGTCGCTTCACCCATACCACCAGCTTGCGCCATCTCTGCACTCGTTGGGAATTCACTTACTTCTGTAATCTTACCTGTCCACTTCTTCTTATTATTTGCTTTCGCAGTAACAGTAAATGTTTGATCCTTTTGAATTTGTGACTTTTGAAGCTCAGTTAACGTTCCTTGAACTTGGAACGGATCTTTAGAAGCCACTTGTAAGAATGCTTTCCCTTGACCACCTAACGCTTGAGATGAACTTTGCGCCGCATCTTTATCTAACTTTTGAACAACACCAGCAAAATTACTATAAATCGTAAGCTCTTTCTGCTTTTTACTTAACTCTTCTTTCTGCAACTTCCCTTTTTCTTTCTCAAGATCCGTTGTCTTTTGTGCCATCTCTAACTCACTTACTTGCTCTTCCATCGGATCTGTTACTTCTTTCCCAGCTCCGCCATCTTTCGCCTTCTTAATTTCTTTCTTCAACGAATCAATCTTCTTCTTCCCTTGATCATAACGCATATCTGCCATCTTCTGATCAAGCTCAGCTTGCTTCATTTGTAAATTAATCTCTTCATTATCATAAGAGAATAACTTCGCACCTTTCTCTACCTCTTGCCCTTCTTTTACCTCAATATCTTTCACTTTTCCTTTAGTCGGATCCGCATAAAAACTTTCGATATTCCCGGGCTTCACCTGACCAGAAATTAACTTCGTATTATTCAGCTTACGCTCTGTCACTTTCTCAAAACTTACAGCATCAGCAGATGTTGATGCTCCCTTCTTCTTGCCTTGCATAATAAAAATATTAACTGCTGCTACAATAACAATTAGTGCAATAACCCCGATAATAATCCATTTTTTCTTCTTGTTTGGAGTACGAACCGTATTTGGTACCATATTCTCTCTGCTACTAAAAATATAGACAAATATACATTCTTAGAGTATTCCTGCTTCTATGTGTCCTGTCTCGCCATTAACTCGCTACTACAGTTTGATGCAACACTCCACAGGCGTAAATTCCGATGTAGCCCACCGTACATATATACAATCTATTTACGTTAGTATTGTATATTCTTTTGCTTGTAACAGGTTGATTGACGCGTTCAAATCCCTATCCATTACATTTCCACAGTCACATTCATATACTCGGTTGCACAGCCTCAAGTCTACTTTCTTGTGACCACAACATGAGCATAACTTTGACGAAGGATAAAACCGATCTACTTGACGTAGTTCAATCCCATACTCCTCGCATTTAAGCAATAACCATGTTTTAAATGTATAGAAACATTGTGCTGCAATTGTTTTAGATAGATGTTTATTCTTCATCATACCTTTCACATTCAAATCTTCCACTGTAATAAATGTCGGCTTGGTTTTCACCACATTGGTTACAATAGACTTTACATACTCTAGTCGAATATTCGTTAATCGAGCACATAACTTTTGCACTCTAAGAACATTTTTATCTATATTCGCTCTTTTTTTAGTAACAGATTGTTCACCTCTCTTTTTTATATTTTCAAATTTACGCGATAAAGAACGTTGCTCACGTTTTAACCGTTTTTCTATCTTTTTTACTTGTATTGTTTTGTTGATGTTTTCATGAATGATACCGTCGCTACGTATCACGAAATCCTTCACCCCTAAATCAATACCTAAACCTGTTTGCTTGAGAGTTAGCTTCGTTTCTATTTCTTCCAATTCGCAAAGCACAGATACAAAATATCTTCCTGCTCTTTTACCTATCGTTCCACTTTTTACAATCACATCTTGGGGGATATACCCATATTCTTTTAACCTCATCCAACCAATCGTTGGGACTTTTACTCTATGTCTTTCTACTGCCCAATCTGTTTTGTTATTTTTAGGAAAATAGCATTTGACATCTTGCTTCTTCTTTTTCTTATAACGTGGAAATCCAGATAAACCTTGAAAAAATCTTTTAAAAGCCTTATCTCCATTCATAATTGCCTGTTTTACTGCCTTACTAGATACCTCTTTAATCCATTGGTCACATTCTTTTGTATAGACATTGTTTAGCCATTTAGAAAAATCATAGCCACTTAGAAACTTTCCCTTGGATTCATACATCTCTTTGTTTTTAAAGATATAAAGATTGTAAACATATCTACATACCCCAATCGTTTGATTTATCTTGGCTATTTGTTCATTTGTCGGTTTTATCTCTATCAAATAGGCTCTTCTCATACCTCTTTAACCTCCGACTTTTTCTTTTGTTACTTTCTCATTCCATATATCCTGCAACTACATGAATGATAGATATCAAAATTTGAACAAGTTCTTCTTTGTGGAGATAATGTTTTTATTTTCCCTTTTGATTTCTGTAGATATCTAAAACAACTTGATTGTTCCAACTTTTCAATGCTTTAACAGACACATTAATTATTTAGTCTTCTACTATTTAACTCTCCTTTTATAAATTAGTAGTTTAACAGATATTCAATTGTATAAAACTTTCCGAAAACTAATTACATATTATTACATTATTTTTACAAAGTTTTACACATCCATTTATATTGTAACAAAAATTCCAATGATTAGAAATATGACATATTGTCTTTTAAGATAGATTTAAGGAAAGATTATATTATATAGAAAAAGCCATCCAAAATGATAATTGGATAGCTTTTCAAACAAAATATTACGCCGCTTTAGGAGCTTTGCTCTCATGTCCACGTTGAACGATGAACAAGAAGATCGTTGATAAAATGGCACCTGTTAATAGTAAGATAAAGCAGCCATCCCATCCAGAACGATCAACAATAACACCAATTGCTGCGTTTGCTACAAGACTTCCGCCTACATAACCGAACAGACCACACATACCAACTGTCGTACCTACTGCAAATTTCGGTACTAATTCCATCGCACTTAAACCGATTAAGAACTGTGGTACATAAATTAAACAACCGATAATAGAAACTGCAATACTTACAACAAGTACGCTAGTTGCTTGCCAATATATAAACGTACCAATAACAACTCCAACCATACTAATGATACATAATGGCATACGTTTTCCTTTAAATAATTTATCACTTAAAAAACCAACGATTAATGAACTTGGAATTGCCATACCTTCAAAGATTGCGTACGCCGCGTGTGCTTCATTTTTTGAGAAACCTTTAACTGTCGTTAAATAAAGTGGAACCCAGTTAATAACACCGAAACGAATTAAATACACAAATGCATTTGCAATACATAAGAACCATACAAATTTATTTTTCACTACATATTTCATTAAAATTTCTCTTGGTGACATCTTGTTAGCATTATCTGCTTTTTCAAGGTTTTCATAATCATTACGATACTCATCAATTGGAGGAAGACCTTCTGATTCTGGTGTATCCTTCGCATTAATCCAAACAAGAACTGAAATTACCATTGCGATAATCGCTGGGAAAATAAACACGCCGCCTTGCCAATGATTTTCCCCAAAAATACCTACACCAATTCCGACTAATGGTGGCACAAGCATTCCGCCAACGTTATGTGAAATATTCCAAAGGCCTGTTTTCGTACCACGTTCTTTCTTCGAGAACCATTTCGTCATAACGATACTACAAGGTGGTGCTCCCATACCTTGTACAATACCGTTAAGAACAAGTAATGTAACAATCATCCCAAATGAAGATGCAAAACCGAAGCAAATATTTACAAGCCCTGATAAAAATAAACCGACTGCGATAAAGCGCTGGGCGAAAGCTTTATCTGATAAATTCCCCATAAAGAACTTACTAAACCCATAAACAATTGCCATTACTGAGCCTAGTAGACCAATTTCAGCTGTACTAAAACCATATTCTTGTACTAAATACGTACTTGATAACGTAAAGTTACTACGAACTAAATAATAAGCAGCGTACCCAACTGAAATCCCGATTAACACACGAATACGTAGTAATCGATATACACGGTCGATCATATCCGCTGGCAATCTCTCAATTGCAGGTGCTGGCTTGAGCCATTTAAACATATTCTTTCGTCTCCTTTTCTCACTTCTGAGAGAGACGCTGTCTATTCCATATCTCGATTATTCCGCTATTTGATATATTTTGGTTCGTTCTTCTAACCGGCTGCCCTTCTATTTCTTTCTCATTCTTCGCAAACATCGTTGGTACGCCAAACGAAACTTTTTCTAAAATGTGACCCGCTTCTTCTGATAAACAATAATCAATAAATAAATCCGCAATAATACCATTCGGTGCACGTTTTAGTTTCGAAATCGCATTAACAGATAATCCTGTTTGCTCAGGTTCGTTACTTAAAATAGGAAAGCCTTGTTTTTGAAGCATTCTCTGATCTCCCATAAAATTGATGCCTATCATATATTCACCACTCGCAACAAGTTCTGCTGGTATGTAACCATTCACCGTTACTTCTCCAACTTGTCCTGCAAGGTTCTTAACATATTCCTTCGCTTCCCCTTCACCTAAAGTATCAATAAGTGATTGAAAAAACGTATATGCTGTACCTGAAACATTTGGATCCGGCATAACAATCTTTCCCTTATATACTGGATTTAACAAGTCTTTCCACCTTGATGGATAGGGAAGTCCGAGCGGTGCTATCTCTTCATTCCACCGCTCTTTATTAAGCGCAATTGCCAGCTTCTCCACCTCATAACCGTACCAATAACCGTCTTTATCTTTAACAGTTTTTGAAATACGATTCGCATGCTGACTCGTAACAGGAATAGATAGATTTTTTTGCTTCATCATTTGATGGGCGTCTACCGTACCGCCAATAATAATATCGGCTTTCGGATTTCCAGCTTCCTCTTCTACCCTCCGAAGAAGCTCCTCTGTCGAAAGACGAATAAATTCATACGTACAGCCGCGTGGTTTACAAAATGATGAAAGCAAGGCTTCCCCAACTTCCTCACGGGCTGCTACATACGCAACGAGATGACGATCATCCAAAATAGGGAGACCACTTTTATTATATTTAATAGAGGTTGTATCTCGAGAGCAACTAGACATCGCTCCTCCAATTACTAGCAAAAAGAAGAAAAAGGCTATCTTTCTCATGACACATTCTCCTTTACAAATAAATTTGCGAGGGAGCTTTTCATATACATGACATTCCCATTATTATCACCGAGATATTGCACAACAAAATACGACGGATACACAGAAATAGTAAGAATGTCTTCACGTTCATTCTTTATACGCTTACCTGTTTTATAAGCGGTAATATAAGCAATCGGTTCATTCTGTGATTGTAATAATTTCTGTATTTCTCCGTAATCTGTAATTTGCTTCGCGTACCGAATCGAGTCAAGTATGTGCGTAAGATTCATCGCACGTTCTACATCACCTTGGCGTACTATGACATCCTGTGCTGACGCAAAAAAGTCACTAATACGATCTGGTGTGTAATACAGGCTTAACAAATACGTTTGAAATGCTGAAATCATTGGATCCGTACCATTCTTTCCGTACATGTCAGCCCCGTACTGGAACAAGTCACCTACTGCAAAAGTACGTTTATGTCCGTTCAAGTACGTTACTTCTCCAGTAAATACTTGTTCTTGAATCTTAGCCTCTCTCGGGTTTATTTGAATTTGGTCAAAGAATGAAACAATCGTATGCAAACGAACTTCATCCGTTATAACAATTTCTCCCCACTTTTCATGCCTAACTTTCATTTCAGTAGGCAGGGATTCATTCACTCTTTGTAAAACAGTTTGTTTGTCATTCACTATTGTGATTCGATTATATATTTGCTTCTCCATCACATAAAACAAAATAAGAGAAACGATTATACAAAGGACAAACATAAGGATTTGAAATGATAGCCTTTTCATTTCTGCCTACCTCCAAGATAAAAAAACGTTGTTTCGAAAATACCGCATAATTGTTTCATAAATGTATCATTTAACCGCTTTCAAGTTTTTTATATCTTCCATCCGTCTCGGAAGCAAGAATGTAATAAATATTGTAGTGCCT
This sequence comes from Bacillus basilensis, assembly GCF_921008455.1. Taxonomy (NCBI): domain Bacteria; kingdom Bacillati; phylum Bacillota; class Bacilli; order Caryophanales; family Bacillaceae; genus Bacillus; species Bacillus basilensis. The sequence continues at coordinate 5,238,571 of NZ_CAKLBZ010000001.1, forward strand.
ATTTCTTCACTACTCTCAATCCGCATACTTCCGCCCTGCTTATCCATAATCTCCTGACAAATATACAAACCGTAACCATTCCCGTAACTAGAAGGAAGTACCTTCCCTTCTGGCGATTCATTCCACTCTGCAAGCACACCTTCATCTATACCAATGCCATCATCATGAACAAAAACCTTCGCCTCACGTTCATTTATAATTACATTCATACGAATTTGCGTAGCATCGCTATATTTTATCGCATTATCCAACACGTTTAAGAAGATTTGTTTCGTCTTATCGAAATCCGCAACAACATGTACATCTGTTAACTCATTGATAACTTCAATCTCAAATTTCTGCAAGCGAGGTTTCACAATTGAAACTGCTTCTTCGGCTAATTCTTTTATATTCACAACTGTAGGTGACACTTCAAACGTACTCGTTCCGTACTTTGAAGACTTAAGTAATTCCTCTACAAGTGATAATAAACGCTCACTTTCTACAGCCACATAACGCAAGCTCTCCTGTACATCTTCCTTCGCCTTTAACTTCGGAATTAAATCCACATAGCCAATAATCGCCGTTAGCGGTGTTTTCAGCTCATGCGTAATGCGGTCTAAGAAATCTTTCTGTTTCTCTTTCTCCTCTTTCAATTGCTTAATATGCAGCTCAATTCCATCAGCCATCGCATTAAAAGATGCGGAAAGCTGAGCAATTTCCACATATTCATTTAACTCAATCTTACTTTTATAATCACCATTCGCAAGCCGATGCGCCATTTGTCTTAACTGATCAATCGGCTTATGGAGAGACTTCGCCAAACGAATTGCAAAGAAAATACCCGCAGCTACGAGACAAAGAGACGTCATTAAGAACGTCCAACCGACATTTGTTAAAACTTCCTTCTCTCCCGTTAACTCATTTATAAAACGAACACTTCCAATGACATCGTTCCCATAATAAACTGGGCTTGAAAACAAAAGAATTGGAGCTGGGTCTCCCTCTTCAAAAACATAAGATTTCTTCCCCTTCAAAGAGCTCTCAATATCAATATTCCGATGAAGAAGTGCTCCTTTTTGCGTATCCGCAACAACATCTCCATTCTTCCCAATCATCTGTACACGGACATCCATGCGCTTTGCTAAATACGAAGCAATTAAAAGTGAATTCGGACCGAGCGTCTCCACCTCTGCTTCCTTCTCTAAATAATTCATCGTATAAATTTGTGCTTCTACACTTAACTTTTCTAAAGAATTTGCCGCGTTATGATACATATTCTTTTCTAACGTAATATAAACAACTCCGTACAAAAGAACAAAAATTGGGATTAACAGTCCAACTATTCCAAACACCATATTTCTTTTTAAAGACATACCATCACCACTTAACAATCTAGTTTATAGCCAACGCCATAAATTGTCTTAATATATTCCCCACTATTCCCTAGCTTCTTCCGCAGTCGTTGCACCATAATATCAACCGCTCTCGTATTTCCGATATACTCAAAACCCCATACTTTCTCAAGCAACTCATCTCTCATAAATACACGCTGCGGATTGGAAACAAACAACTGACATAAATTAAACTCTCGGTACGTTAACTGAATTTCCTGTCCACTAACATGCACTTTTCTTTCCTTAGGACAGATCGTTATCTCTCCCGCCTCGATTACCTCATGACTTACCGTTACCTCTTTCTTCTTCACACGTCGCGCCATATTCTTGACCCGAAGAATAAGCTCCGCATAATTGAAGGGCTTCGTCACATAATCATCCGCCCCAAGCTGCAAGCCAAGCAATTTATCATTCATCTGACTCTTCGCAGTTAACATGAGTACTGGAATATCCCTATCCTTCTCACGGAACAGACGAAGTAACTCATACCCATCTGTATCTGGAAGCATAACATCCAAAATCAATACATCCGGCCCTTCCTTCCATCTCTCTAAAGCTTCTCTCCCGTCAGCCGCAGTCAACACCTCGTATCCTTCCATCTCAAGCTGCATCCGAATCAAATTACGAATACTCGATTCATCATCCACTACAAGTATTTTCATTATTTTCCTCCTTCCATCCTGTATTATAGTACAGTTTAGTATAGCAAAAATCTTATAAAAAAAGAGAGGGTATTGTCGAACATATGTTGAACGACAATACCCTCTCTTTCAATTATTATATCTATTTATCATACCCATTAGGTTTCTTCTGATGCCAATTCCAAGCATGCTCAATGATTGTCTTCACATTTACATACTGAGGATCCCATCCTAACTTCTCTTTCGCTTTCTGAGAAGAAGCAACTAAACGTGCTGGATCTCCCGCACGGCGTGGTGCTACCTCAGCTGGGATTTCATGATTTGTAACTTCACGAACTGCATCAACGATTTCTTTTACACTGAAACCATTACCATTTCCTAAGTTATAGAAATCACTCTCTCCGCCGTTCTGTAGGTCCTTAAGTCCTAAGAAGTGAGCTGCCACTAAATCTTCAACATGAATATAATCACGGATACAAGTACCATCTGGTGTATTATAATCATCACCAAACATCATAATCTTCTCACGTTGACCTAACGCCACTTGCAATACAAGAGGAATTAAATGCGTCTCTGGACGGTGGTCTTCCCCAATAATACCATTTGGAGTTGCACCAGCCACGTTAAAGTATCTGAAAATCTTATAACGTAAATTAGAAGCTTGGCTATACCAATGAAGCATCTTCTCGATTGCTAACTTCGTTTCTCCGTACGTATTCGTTGGATTTGTCATCGTTTCCTCAGTAATAAGGTCTACATCTACCTCACCATACGTCGCCGCAGTAGAAGAGAAAATAAACTTATCTACCTTAAACTCATCCATTACCTCTAATAAGCAAAGTGCACCGTACACATTGTTATTATAATATTGAAGAGGCTTCTCCATACTAACTCCAACTAAAGAATCAGCTGCGAAATGCATAACCGCCTCAATATTTTCTTGTGTAAAAACATCTCTTAAAAATGCTTTATCACGAAGGTCGCCATTATAAAACTTCGCACCTTCCGTAATTGCATCCTCATGACCCGTTTGTAAGTTATCTACTACTACTACAGATAAGCCTTCGTCTACTAATTTTTTCACAGCATGAGAACCGATATAACCAGCTCCGCCGCAGATTAGAATTGAATTCATAGTCTTCCTCCTACATATATTAGGATTTCTTATTCACTTACTTATTATAAAAGGTATACGATTGCTCGTATACCTTTTGTGTACCTTTATTACTTAGCAACGAAATAATCCGTTACATATTGTGCCCAAACTTCGTGGCCTTTAGCACTTTGTCTAAAGAAGTTGAATCATTACTTATTACTTAGTCACTTCAAGATGCGTTTTTAATTTATTCGTTAAATCTTGTTTTGCTGCATCTGGAACATAGTAATACCAAATGCCATCAGCAGCCTTGTGACCGTCACCTGGGATTTGGATATCCTCACTATTTTTCAAGCAATCTTTATAGTTCTTTTGCATATCAAACATTTGATCTTGCGTTAAGTTTGTCTTCACATTCTTTTGAATTGCTGTTAACACATCACCATAACCTGTTAAAGAAGAGAAGCTTGCACCTTTTTTGATAACACCTTGCATCACTTGACGTTGGCGCATTTGACGACCAAAGTCACCACGTGGGTCTTGTTTACGCATACGTGTGAATGCTAGAGCTTGATCACCTGTTAAATGAATATTTCCTTTCGCAAAATGATTTCCATCCTGCGTAAATTCTAAATCATTAGTTACATCTACTCCACCGACTGCATCAACGATATCTTTAAAGCCTTCCATGTTCACTTCAATATAATAATTAATAGGAACATTCAAGAAGTTTTCTACGGTCGCTACAGACATATCTACTCCGCCGAATGCATAAGCATGATTGATTTTATCGCTTTTGCCTTTTCCAACAATTTCTGTATAAGTATCACGAGGAATACTTACTGTTTTCATAGAGTTATTTTTAGGATTTAATGTAATCACCATTAAAGAATCTGAACGCCCTTTATCATCACCGCGCTCATCTGCTCCTAATAATAAAATTGACACTGGTTCACTCTTGCTAACTTTTTCTCCAACTTTATTGTTGTTTTGATCGCGTTTTAAAGGTTGATGAACTTCCTTTAATGTATTAGATACAGAAGAATATACATTATAGGCATAAATTCCTCCACCTATGATTAGTACCCCAAGAATACCGAGTACCCAAAATAAAATTTTCTTTTTCATACCTTTACCCTCTTTATCAAAATTTAAAAATAATATATCTATTTTTATACTCCTCACTATATTACATTATTCTTGATTAAAAATAAAAGATAAATTAAAAAGAGCAACTAGTATTTTCCAGAAAGACAAGAGAAACTTCCATCTATCCCCATTAACTGAATGATGAAGTTTTTTATTATCTTCTATAACTCATATGAATGTAACTTCTCCATAAAATCATGTCCTACAATAAAAGTAGAGTCCATCATACTAGATGGACTCTACTTTTATTGTAAGGCATATTATCATATAAAATAATAAGATTCACTCTTCTTATTTCTAATTATTTTTCAGTTTAACCATCCTCTCGCATTAAGATGGATTTCTTGTATATTTATAGAAATTCCTTGTTCCATGCACACCGAACAAAAACTAAATATTCAGATAATAAATCCGAATGAATCCTATGCATAGTAGCTTTAAACCTTCACTACTTTTCTCTGATATACCAAATATCTTTTGAAATATCTTTGCAGCTAACAGCTATACAGTCATCGCTCCAAACAAAATTACCCGATTTAAAAATTGCAATCATCCTTGGATTATTTTGATATAAAAACATATCGCCATCTTTAAACTTCCCATTCTCATAATCATGTAAAACCTCGTATAGCTTCACATTCATCATCTCTTTTTCTCTATTTTGATAAACTCATTTTATATTTCTTTTACTAAAAAGTTGTATTTTTCTTATGAAATCACTGTGAACTTTTATAATCTTTTAAAAGTTCTGCTCCTATACAATTAACCATTTAATGTATAAGTTCCTAACCTTTAATTTATTCTTTCATCACACTATAAATACCTTCAAATTTATATAAATTTCCCCTGACTTATTTAATTAAAACTCTTATTAAAATTCTGAAGTGCTTCTACCACTAAACTTCTTTGCTAAACAAATCACATATTACTACTTACAAATAAAATAGGTGGATACAAGGCTACAAACTTAGCCTGGTATCCACCTATCTGTATAAAAGAACATTTTACGTTTACTATTCTTTTTTATCTCCAAGAGCGAATGTTATTTCTGTCTCACAAGCAATTTCACCATCTACAGTAGCAATTGCTTTTCCTTTCCCAATTGCTCCACGTACACGCGTCATTTCAACTTCTAAACGAAGCTGATCACCTGGGCGGACTTGTCGTTTAAAACGGCAATTATCGATGCCTGCGAAGAATGCTAAGCGACCACGATTTTCCTCTTTCTTCAACATAGCAACTGCTCCAACTTGCGCTAAAGCCTCTACAATTAAAACACCTGGCATTACAGGATAATCAGGAAAATGTCCATTAAAAAATTCTTCATTAGCTGTAACATTCTTTATCCCAATAGCACGCTTTCCTTCTTCTACTTCTAAAACTTTATCCACTAGTAGAAATGGATATCGATGAGGAATTATTTCTTTAATTTGTTGAATATCTAGCATACACTTCTCTCCTTACACAAGATTGGTCATACCACCAGAAGTTATACTATCATTATCCCATTTTAAATCTCATTTGTCATTATAAAAAAGGATTTCAAAATTACTCTTCTAAATAAAAAAATGTATACACTCTTTTCAATATGTATTATCACTGACACGGAGGTTGAAAAGAGTGTATACCCAATTTAGGGAAAGGCAAATTATATCAAATATATTAAGCCTTAATGTCGTATTCAAGATTCATTATATATGACAAAAATAAGAAATTAAAACCCAATTTTCGACCTTTTTCGTATTAATTCCCTAATATTACTCATTATTTCTCTATTTTCCTTACATTCTCTTAAATGTGATATTTAGAAATATGAATTTTAATAAAAAATTATTAAAATAAAAGCAAAAAACGCTTGTAATAGAATTTACATACTTATATTATAATAAAATGAACATGGGATTTTAACCCAATTATTCAAATACCTTTATTTTTAGAAAGGGATCAAAAAATGGCAAAAGGTATACATACTATAGAGTTAAATACTTCACCAGATCAAATTTGGAAATTTATTAGTGATATAAACAATTGGGCTCCACTAGTCACAGGCTATGTTAAACATAAAGTTATTGATGACAAACATTCGACTTGGCGTTTGCACGGTGATTTAGGATTTATTAAACGAGACGTTAGTCTAAATGTTGAAATTATTGAATGGCAAATGCCTAATAAAATTAGCTTTACGATGACTTCTCCAACAAAAAAATTAATTGGTAGCGGCTTCTTTCATGCTGAATCAATCTCTCCTGCTACTACAAAAGTCACAAGTCAGTTAGAATTGCGAACAACCGGTAAAGGAGCCTTTGTCTTCAACGGCGCAATAAAACCATTTGTTCATAAAATGACAAAGCAACTTTCTAAAAAAGTGGCAGATAAATTAATGGAACAGTTATAAAAAACCATCTCAGAAATTTATTTTACAATAAATTTCCGGGATGGTTTTTATGAAAGTTAATTATTAACCATTTCTTTTTTTAATAGTTTCTCCATATAGCTTAATAACTCATCCTTTAACTCATCATGCTGTAATGCCATTTCAATTGTTGTTTGAATGAATCCAAGCTTCTCTCCAACGTCGTATCGCTTTCCTTCGAAATCATAAGCAAATACCCTTTGTATCTCATTTAAACGTTGAATAGCATCCGTCAACTGAATCTCGCCACCTGCTCCTGTTTGTTGATTCTCTAAGAACGTGAAAATCTCAGGTGTTAATACATAACGCCCCATAATTGCTAAGTTAGATGGTGCTGTTCCTTGATCTGGTTTCTCTACAAACTTACTAACTTGATAACTACGACCATTTTGTACTAGTGGATCAATAATACCATAGCGATGCGTTTCCGTCTCTGGAACAGTTTGAACACCAATTACCGATGATTGTGTTGCCTCATATTGATCCATTAATTGACGTAAGCATGGTGTTTCAGATTGTACAATATCATCACCAAGTAAAACAGCAAATGGCTCATTACCAATAAACTTACGAGCACACCATACAGCATGCCCTAAACCTTTCGGTTCTTTTTGACGAATATAGTGGATATTAATTTTAGAAGACTCTTGCACCTTCTTAAGGATTTCATGCTTACCCTTTTCTAGTAAGTTCTGTTCCAACTCAAAAGAATGATCAAAGTGATCTTCGATAGCACGCTTTCCTTTTCCAGTTACAATAATAATATCTTCAATTCCAGATTGAATCGCTTCTTCTACAATGTATTGAATTGTTGGTTTATCAACAATTGGTAACATTTCCTTTGGCATTGCTTTAGTTGCTGGTAGAAAACGAGTTCCTAATCCAGCTGCTGGTATAATAGCTTTTTTTACTGTTTTCATCAATAAACCACCTTAACTTATATAATTCAAAGAAATTTTATTTTATCCTCATGACCTACTTAAACGGTCTGAAATAACTAAACTATTTAAGCGATTTAAAAATTCCTTATAATACCCCGATTCGTAGTGTGAAAATGATTTACCAAACGGATATGTTGCATCTCCAATATAACTTGTATCTGTTAAGTCAATAACCTTCGCTTTCGGTATAAGATGCATAACATAATTATCTAGTTTATCCCAAAAATGATTATTTCTAGAAATCAATTGTGGATCTGAGAATGATTTAACTTCTCTATTTTCATCAAAATAAGTGGGCGTAAATCTACCTTTATTTAAAATAATCTTATCCTCTGGTAATATGCTTTTTAGTTTTTGGATAAAATCCCCAACAGCAACTTTCCAAACCTCAAAATACTCATCATTATTTGTATGATCTATTATTTTACTATTCTCTAATTTTTTTATATATTTGCTATCCTCTAATATATAACTACAACTAATATATCTATCTCCATCAATTTTTAATATAGATTTAGATGCATCCGAATAAAGATCCAAAATTAAATATTCGGCCCCTGATTCTTTTAACTTATTAAAGAAACTTTTATCAAAGTCAACTTCAACAAATTTTCTATCACTTTCTTTAAGGCTCTCTAATTCTTTAATATCTAATGAAACTGGTTTTGAGACAAGACTAATTAATGAAGAATGAAATTGTGTATAAACGCATTCATATATTTTTTTATAATCTGGATTAAAATATTGACTTGAATTAAATGCATTTCGACTAAAGCAGGTTCCCAATACAGCTACTCTGATGGCACATCTATTCTTCCCATCTATAGTATATAAAGAGAGCTGAGAAGATCCATTTATAAATAATTTCCCCTCCATATTTTTATCTTTATAGCGTATATTAAAATATGAAAACTTCTTCTTATATTGTTTGGAAATATTCAGTTGCAAATCACTTTTATTATTACCTGACTTTAATCTTATAAAAAAGTCCCATACTTCTTTATCTCTTAAAATATGTTTATGAGATAAACTTTTTTTATTAATTCGAGCTATATATCTATCTCCACTTTCTTCTACATCATATATAAATTCCTCATAATATTCATATCCATTTCCCGTTTTCTCTCTTCTCTTAATAACCAAATTTAAATCATCTATTTTTTGATCATTAAAAATTTCTAGTCCTATATCAATTTTTACAGATTCATTATCCTCTATAATATCTATAGCTCGAACTTTATGAAGCATATTTGATTGATAAATAGCTAATCGATTATCCCCTGTAACATAAGGTTTTATATAGAAAAGATCATTTGTCTTAAGTTGCGTATATCTAAATGCTTGTTTTTTTACTACACTATCAATTTCTAGAGGTAAATTATAGCATTCATTTCCGTCCTTACTACATATATTCACAAAAACATCCCAACATGTTTCTTTATCTTGGTTAATATATGGAATCTCCCCTGCTATATCCATTGTTATATCCATAGATTCCTTTATTATCGGTATGTATGTAGTACTTATACTCGTACCATGAAAAGCCATGTCAACTTGATTTCTTCTTTTAAAAATAAGCTTTATTTTTTTTCCCTTTAGATATTTATTATCCTTTCCAGTTAACAAAATATTTAATAAAAGCTTACCATTCAAATACTCCATTTTTTTAACAAATGGTGCTAATTCTAGTCCTCTTGTATAAAATGCTAAAACTCCATCTTTCGCTATATATGGAATTAACTTAAAAATACTATTTTCACCATAAGAATATTCAAACTGTTCCTCAATGTTTTCTCTAACCTTAACCACATATTCATTCTCCCCAGAAATCATATATATTAACCATACAGCATCATTGTTTAATCCTTGCTTTTCTAAAATAGATCTCAAATTAATATCAATTTGAAATTTTTTCCCTTGTAGTACTTCCCCTAGTTTCACTTCCAAAGGGAACTCAAAATCACGATGATTATTTTTCTTACGTAAAATTAGCCTCCCGCTCCCGGCAGTAGAAGTTCCTATAATCTTCATATCCCCATTTTTAAGGTTATATCCTAACTTCTCTATCCTAACATCCATTTATAAACCTCACTCTTTCTCATTAATTATTAGTACACATTTTATAAATAATAAAAATTGCCACTATTTATTTTCAAGCTGTATGCAAGAGCCTTTAAAGGTCTATTGATTTCTAAAATGAGATTTACCTAAACACTCTAGGTAAATCTCAAAATTATTTTCCTTATTCTTTTGACATAATTGTTAACGTTTGAATCTCTTGATGGGTTTTATCAGAGCGTGCTATAACATAAAAACGTTTTGTTTCAAATAAATAATTTTTTTCAAAATCATTATTTATACTTTCCTTGCCCAGAATTTCTTGTAACTTACTGCTAGACATTGAGATATCCTGAAAGCTCATTTCTACTACCTTAGACCCTGAAATAACAAACTTGACTTTTCCATCCCTGTACTCTGTTTTACCTACTATCGTTTTTGATGAAGTTAGGTTATTAGGATATAAGGCTTCAAGCTCACTTAAACTTTTCCCAACATATGTATTCACTGATTTTACAGATAATCCATACACACGATTTAATAATGTTATTATATTATCTAATTTAGTATCTTCTATCATCTTGTCATTGGATAAAAATGGTTTAACATATTCTCCATTTATCCAACCCTTTTCCCCATTTGGCAAAACTATTTGTATCCATCCATTATTAGTTTCATGATTATTCGGTACTTTATATATTTCCCCAAATTGAGTCAATGCTAAACGTTCGCTACTCATACTTGGCTCTTTTCGGATACTAATATCATTACTATTCACCATATATTTTTTATCAATTGGAAGCTCTGCTTTAACCTTTTTCTCTTTAGTAGCACTTTCACTTTGAACGAAACCTTCCTTATTTTTAGTTCCACTCATTATTGAAAGAGTTCCTTTGTAATTTAAACCCGTTACTATTGCAGATGCTAAAATGATAAATATGGTTCCAAATAATATAATACCTTTCTTTTTTGATTTTGACTTCCGTATTTCGCCTCTAGGGGGCACCACTGGATGTTCCTGCAATAAACCATGTTGAAATTGTATTGCTTGTTCTTCGCGTAACTTGTTTTTTTCTTCAACACTCATTTGGTTATAATTTTTTAAAAAATTATTATAGTAATCTATTACCTCATTTACATTACCATAGTCTTTTATTTTCCCATAATGTAACCAAATTGCTTTAGTACAAAAATTCTTTACTTGTGTAAGAGAATGACTAATGAAAAATATCGTCTTTCCCTGATCCTTAAATTCATTCATTTTATCTAAACATTTTTTAGTAAAAGTTTGATCTCCAACAGATAAAGCCTCATCTATTACCAAAATATCGGGATTAATATGGACTGAAATCGCAAATCCAATTCTTGACTTCATCCCACTTGAATAAGTCTTCACTGGTTGATATATAAATTTTCCTATATCAGCAAACTCAATAACTTTTGGTGTAATCTCTTTAATTTGTTCTTTCGTAAGCCCCATCATTAAGGCTTTTAACTCAATATTTTCAATTCCGGTTAATTGGTTATTTAAACCAGAAGAAATTGCAATCAAGGATGCAGAACCATTAATTGTAACTTTCCCCTTATTTGGAATAGTAACACCCGCAATTAAATTTGATAATGTACTCTTCCCTGAACCATTTAAGCCAACAATTCCAACTATTTCTCCTTCTGGCACTTCAAAACTAACATTATTTAAAGCATAATGATAATCACCATTATCATTTCTAAAAAATAAATCCTTTAGTTTATCTGAAGATTTACTATACATTTTATACTTTTTTGTAACATGTTCAAACTTCACTTTATAACTCATTGGATTATTCACCTTTTATAAGTAATCAACAAATTGCTTGCGGAATCTAATGTGGAACATTGCCCCAATCACAAACAAAATAATTGTTACTCCCCAAAAATATAATGTATACAATGAACCTATAAAATTAATACTTCCGTGTAATAATGAAGATCTGTATCCCTCAACTACATAGTAAAACGGATTTATCTTCATTAAAAATGCAAATATACTATTCATATGCTCACTCGGTTTCCACAAAACTGGTGTCAAATAAAATAACATTCTTGTAATCGATTGAATAAATAAATGTACATCTCTTGAGATTGTAGAGATAGTAGAGGTAATAAAAGCTAAAGCAATTAAAAAACTGAATGTAGAAAGTATACAATAAATCAATCCAACAATACTAAGAATACTTATACCTTTAATACATATAACAATAAGTATTAAAACTGCTAGTAACACTAAATGCGTATATAATTGCGATAAAATAATATAAGTAGGTATTACACTCAACGGGAAATTCATTTTAGAAACTGTATTTAGTTTGGCATAAATAGAATTTGATCCTTGAATAATTGAGCCATTTATAAAAAACCATGGAATAATACCACAGATCATCCAAACGAAGAACGGAACCCCTTCTACAGGAGCCCCACCTCGAATTCCTAAACCAAATACCAGCCAATATACAAAAATTTGAATTAAAGGGTTTAAAAACACCCATATAATCCCTAATGTACTAGCAGCGTATTGCTGCTTAATTTCATATATAGAAAGCCTTCCCATTAAATATAAGTTATCTAATTGTTCCTTAATAACACTTTTTATAGCTTTCATACAAAAACCTCATCTGATTTCAACATTTCATGAATATTCCCGAAATTAATAACTTTCATTTCACCTTTTTTATTTAAAGGTATACAATTTCGTGAATCGAATAAAATTGGTTGGCGCATTTTCGAAACAAATTGACTGTAATCTATATTTTTAAACTCGTTATGGTCAGCCAATACCAATATTAAATCTGCACCTTCTACAGCTTCTTCTGCAGTCTTCAAATTAAATAACTCACTCTTAACATAAGGATCATGAATCGTCACATTATACCCTTTTTGATATAACTGATCAATGATCTCTAAAGCTGGACTTTCTCTCATATCATCTGTATTTCCTTTGTAAGTAATCCCAAATACAGCAATTTTAGGAGAATTAATTCCTCGCAGCAATTGTTCAATATTCTCGCAAACGTACAATGGCATAGAAATATTCACATCACGAGACATCTGAATAATATTCGCTATTTCCGGTGTTTTGGCTACAATAAAATGCGGATCGACCGCTAAGCAATGTCCTCCTACACCGGGACCTGGTTGATGTAAGTTTACACGTGGATGCTTATTAGCCATTTCAATAACATCTAAGACATTTATTTTTAATTTTTTACATATTTTTGCTAATTCGTTTGATAATGCAATATTTACATCCCGGAATGTATTCTCCATTAACTTGGACATTTCTGCTGTTTTAGCATCAGTTTGAATGATTTCACCCTTAACAAATAAACTATACACTTGGGCTGCCATTTTAGAACATGTTGGGGTTACCCCTCCTACAATCCTATTATTAAAAATAATTTCATCCATAATCTTTCCTGGTAAAACTCGCTCTGGGCAATGTACTAAAAAAACATCTTTCCCTACTACAAAACCAGCAGCTTCTATTAAAGGTTTAACAAAGTCTTCTACACTCCGAGGCGCAATTGTTGATTCTATAATTATTATATTCCCTTCCTTAATATTAGGAATAACCTCTTTAACAGCTGTTAAAACACCTGTTAAATCACATGATTTATATTCATCATCTTTATTTGGTGTAGGAACGGCAATAATAAAAACATCTGCTTCGACCACTTCAAGGGAAGCAGTTAATTTTCCTTCTCTTACTGTCTCCTGAACAACTTCTCTAAGCCCCGGTTCTTCAATATGGATTTCTCCCTCATTTAACTTCTCTACAACATGTTGATTGATATCTACCCCTACTACTTCAGCCCCATGTTTCGCAAACATGGCAGCTGTTGGGAGACCAATGTATCCTAAACCCACTACACAAATTTTCACTAAATTTCTCATCTCCACACAGTTTATTAATAAAGAAATCTATTTCTCCAAAATAAATTCATATAAAAACAATTTAATGCCTCAATCCACAATGAAGATTATCTAATAATTATTTCATTTACATACATTAGATAAATTTGCTATTCTAGATTTCTTTTACACCAATAAATAAAAATACTCCAAAACACATTAAATTATTTCTCTACAAATTTATTGTTTTTAAGAAGTCTTTTCTTTAATTACTTTATATATTCTCTCAGCATTCTTAGTATCTTTATATTTAAAAATCCTTTTAGAATTCGCTAAATATCTCTTACTAATTTTTAAATTATCATCCATAACTTTATTTATTTGCTTAATTAACGCTTGCTCTTTAGACACAATATAACCTAAGTCACTATATCTAATTTCTTCGCAAGGAGCATGATGATTATTATGCGGATCAAACTGATACATTATAACTGGCTTTTCCATATATAAGAAGTCTGATGAAACTGATGAATAATCAGTGATTAATAGTGCACTTTCTTTTAATAATTCCGATACAGTCGCATTACTTTTCACAAGAAATTCTATTTTAGGATGCTTTACTACAAATTCATCCATAAATTTTTGCATTTGACTATGTATATAAAATTTAACTTCTATGTTTTTCTTTTCTATTAAATTTAGAAAGTCTTTGTTCTCAATTAAACTTTTATACACTTTATAATAATCGGACTGTAAAAACTGTGCTTTATTTACATTTAATAAGTGTCTACGCCATGTGGGCATAATGAGAATTTGTTTTTTCGTTTTTCTCTCGTGAAGATTATCAAACCTAGCTAATCCAGTTACAGCCACATCCTTGTCAGGATACCCTAATGTCTTCATAATAATCCGCTTTTCATACTCTGAACTTGAAATAATTAAATCTTGTTTATATCTCTCCTTACTTAAATACGGAGCAATATTATGAATGATTACACCATGTTGCAAACAAATATGATTTTTTTTAGAAACTATATTTCCAAACCATTTAATAAATTGTTGTTTCGGCCTAGGATATGAACATTCTTCAAATACCCAAGCACTTATATATGTACTTGCAGCCAGCATATAAATCTTATGCTTAAAAGAAGAATGATATATAACATTACCATATTGCTCAACTTTATCTAAGTGAGGTGAATCTTCATTAATTACATAATATATTTTTTCTGATGGATATTTTTCGCGACAATACTTGAAGAAGAAGAATCCATTATCTTCAGCCTGATCCTCACGCTCCCCAACTAACCAAATCTCTTTTCCTGCAAAGCGTATCTTTACAAATAAACTCAATAAAAGAATAAGTACTTTATACAATGAATTTTTAATATATCCAAATATCCTTTGAATTCCTCGGATAGGTTTTGTAATTTTCCAAGATAAAGATTCTTCTAAGAGATATGGATTTTTTTCAAAATATGTTTCATACTTTTGTGATTGATTATACCAGTACCTCTTACTCCTAAATATCACCATGTATTTCATTGCTTCATCATATAAACCTAAAGTTATAAGATTTAAAAATCCCTTATATCCTTCATTCCCCTTATAAATACGTTCATCTGAGATAGATAAGAGGTTCTTCAACACATTCAATAATGTCTCTTGATGACCTTTTTCTACTTCATTTAAAAAGGTGTTTTTATCCACTAAATTTAATATTTGTTTAAAAAGTATAATTTTCAAATCTTGATTAAACCCTTCTCCATAATCACTTATCAAAGAATCAAAAATATACTGAATATCTTTTATTGAATTTATTATATACTCTTCATTAAATGGTTTTTTGTTTTTATATTTTATATCAGTTGCAAAATCATAATTTAGACCTGCCAAATATAATTTAACATCTAAATATTTAATGTTTGATTCATTTAATTGAGAGATAAAATTAAATTCCTTCGTTAACAAAACTTCTTTCTTTATTATTTTTAATGCTGTAATTGTAGCAAAATTACTCTGCATTATATTTTTTTTATTTATAATTTTTTTCTCATTTTTTTCTTCTAAACAAGCAGATATAAAATCTAAATCTCTCTTTTGTACTGCATTATATAAACGTTCGTATACATTTGGTCTAAACTTTGTATAAAAATCAAAGAAAGTAATATACTCCCCTCTTAATCCTTCTACATCAATCTTTCCTTCTTTTAATACTATATTCAGCTTACAGCTTTCTTTTAATTTTTCTACAAATCTAACCATTTCTAAAGAAACATTTTCATAATTATAAAAAATAAGCAATTCAAACTCATTAGCATCGATAGTCTGTTTTTGTAACAATTCAAAGGCCTGTTTAATTACACCTTCATCATGAGCCCGTAATTGTGTTACTACGCTTAGTTTCATTCAAAAATCTCCCTTTGATAATATCTTTTAATTTAAAATTCCTATTTCTAAGAAATTTAGTAATCCTCCAAGAAAAGCTATTACGGATAGCTGTTTGTTTCCTATATCTTTGTTGTAATTCGGTTCCTTGTTTTAACCACCATCTTCTTGAAATTAACATGCTATTATATGCCAATGCTTCATTTATATAATTTTTTTCAATTAGACTTAAGAGGGGTTCTTCCCAAACTAAATATTTCTTCACTATGTCAATATCATAACCATCTACTACTCTTTTCACTAAATTAATTAATCTCTTCTTCTCTTCAATTGATAGTTTATTAAAATCCGGATCACAAATTTTCCAAAGAATTGACCTTAACGCATTTACCTGAAAATAACTATATTCCTTATCATTTAATTTTGGTTTAATTGCATCTACAGAATGTACATCATTCTCAACAGAAGAAAGAATATCTTGCTGCGTCAACGATAGATTACGATCATCATCACGTGCCCTATAGCTATAAACATTTTGGGGAATATAACTAAACTTTTTAGCTTTTGTAAATAACTGAACATCATAAAATTTATCTTCCCCATTTCTCATTCCCTCGATGAAAGAAATTTTATGTTGTCTAACAAATGCTGTCCTTACTAACTTTAAAGTAATAGCTGTTTTCACCTGTAAAAAGAATGGTGATACCTCTATGTTAGTATTCATATATGGTTTTTGTAAAAGATAGTGTTTAAAAGTTGAATGTTGGAATGTTGATCCATCACTATCATTAAAACTTTCCATTTTCCCCATAACAAAGTCTGATTTATACTCCTCGGCGATATTAAATAAAGTTTCATATGCATCCGCTGGTATATAATCATCTGGATCCATAAATATTAGATATTTTCCTTTCGCAATATCAATACCAATATTTCTTGGTTTACCAGGTGCGCCACAATTTTTTTCCAAGTGTATAGCTTTAAAATTATTATAGTTCTCAGCATATTGATCTAAAAATTTTCCCGTATTATCTGTAGAACAATCATTCACCATAATAACTTCCAAATTCTCTACACCAATTGTTTGATTCACTAAAGAATTTAAACACTCCTCTATATACATCTCTACATTGTATATAGGCAAAATCACCGAAATTAGTGGCTTTTTCAACTCTCTACACTCCCTTTATATTTTCAAATAACATTTGACAATGTAACTCTTTTGGCTTAGTAAAGTACTTATTTACTTGCTCCAAATTAAGACTTTGCAATGAACCTTCAAAATCTTTTAGTAAAAGGTGTATATCTTTTTCACTTTCTACTCTTTTTCCAAACAACTCTGTCCTATGATTAATCGGGCCTTCATTATAGTGTTTAGAATAAAATTCATCATAGTCAAACTGAAAAAAAATAACAGGCTTATTCATATAAGCAAAATCAAATGAAACTGTAGAATAATCTGTAATTAGTAAACGATGTCGCTTTAATAGACTTTGCACTGTTTCTTCGCCTTGTTTCATGACCTTGATTCGTTCATGAAATACAGGTGTTTCTGCACCTAATTTTTGAGTCTGATAATGTGGAAAGAAAGTCAATATCATGTCTTTCTCTTCTAACATCCGATGAAGCTCTTTACTTTTTAAAAATGACATATAGGTCTGCCAGTACTTAGATTTCATTAATTGGTCTTTCGTTTTAATCCAACTTCTCCAAGTTGGCATGAGTAAAATTTCATTTCCTTTACTTTCATCCTTTAAGGCATCCCAACGTGCAAGCCCCGTTACAATTACTTCTTCTTCGTCATATCCAAATTCCTTGACGATATGCTCCTTCTCAAACTGTGAAGACACAACAAATAGAGAATAGCCCATTCGATTTTTATTTAACACATGATTTACACGACTTACCCCTATAACACCATGTTGAATAAAAATTTTCTTATTTTGCTGCCATTCGGGATAGTACTTTAAAATGTGTTTATAATCATCCGTATACATATTGGCTGTTTCCGAATAACTATTAATTGTTTTATTACAAATTAATAAATAAAATGTATGTTTAAAACTTCCGTATTGGATTATATTACCTAATCCTTCGATATTTTTATAATCATTACTTTCCTTATTAATAATATAAAAAGCTGGAACATCAGGGTGTTTCTTCCGAATATACGTAAATAAGTGATAGGAATTATCTTGTGCTGTATCTTCTCTTTCACCAATTAACCATATATTCTTTCTACGAAAATATGATCCAAATAATTTATAGAATATAATTGCAAGTAATGCTTTATAATTTTTTCTTTTAAATAACCCTAAATCATAGCGAATTGCTCGCTTAACTTCACTATATGTATTCATCATTCTCTTCATATAGTTAGACTTACGAATTTGAATTGTAGCTTCACTATTTTTATATAGTACCTTAATATCCAATGAATTTTCATTTTGATACTTTGTATTATTGCGTAACTGTGCTAACAGAACCCTTAGCGGTTCTTCAATAACAGTTTTCCCTATGCTGAGGCGTATTGATATTTTCCATTCTCCCTCTTCTAACAAATCTCTTACATTGACTTCTATTGTTTCAAATCCCGCATCATTATAGTCAATGGTATTGTTAGAAAATAAGTATGATATATCCGTACGTAAGGAGTTTTTTAGTTGAATTGTTTTAGTGGTTCCATCTTTATAAAATACTAATTCTTTTTTTATTTTTTTAGTTGATAAATTTTCAACGAATGCATATCCACTAATTGTAAGAATCTCTTTACGAAGTTTTATCCCTTCAATTTTATGAACTAGGGCTAAATTATTAACTTGTAATAATTCTTTATATCGAGGGAAAAATCGATAATAAAAATAATAATATTTCTCATTATCATATACATGTTCTTTTGTAATTAATTCATCCTGAAAGATATTTAGTAATTTCTCTAAACCTATATAATCATTTTCTTTTATCATTTCAGTTATTAATTGATCCCGCACATTACAATCTTCTACATGTTTAAAACTAATTAGACTTGATAGAAACTTATTTCCTAATTGAATGACTTCTAAGAGCTTTTCATTTGAAAAATCTTTTCCCTTTAAAACAATGGAATCCACAAAGAATTTCCACTGTCTTGACTCTATAGTATGGATTAATGCAAGCCTTTTTCTCTCTCTATACATGGCCGTTAATTTCATTTGTAATATAACTAACTGATTAAAAAATGTAATCGTTGTATTTTTAGATAGGTTATTATTACCGTTATCTACTATTCTATAATAGAGCAAGGGTATCTCGCGTACGATTACCCTTTCTGAAACCAACAAACATTGTTGGGTAAATAGCAAGTCTTCTCCTACCCAAAGATCTTCATCAAAATTAATCCCATTAAGGACGCACATTTCTCTTTTAAATATCTTATTGCTCGTGGATGGAGTGAAATGTAATTCTAAGTTTTCCGCAACGTTTCTAATTAGTGGGAATTTCTTATTAAATAATTTTTTCATATATGAAAGTGGCCAATTTTTATATTCATTAAAACAAATAATATTGGCAATAACCATATCTGCATTATTTCCGCTCGCAACCTCATACATTTTCTCGTATCCAGCTAAATGTACATAATCATCCGCATCTAAAAATGTAACATATTCCCCGTTTGCTTTTTGTAATCCGGCATTACGAGCAGCACTCACACCCGAATTCTGTTGTCTATAAACTTTCAAATTATTATGTTGTTTTTCATACTGCCTCAATACTCTCATACTATTATCTGTTGAGCCATCATCAACAACAATAATTTCAATCCCCTTTAATGTCTGTTCAACAACAGATTGTAAACACTGAGCTAAATATTGTTCTTTATTATAATTTGTAATTACTACACTTAGCTTTACTTTCTTCAAGAAACCCTCATTCCCATCTTTTAGTTCCTATGGTAACGTAGAAATCAAAAATCTTTTCTCCTATATCATTCTAAATCCTTATATATATTTATAAAGAGTTCTTTTTCATTTTCCCAATTATAATTATTACGGGCAATGAAGCTATTTTCTCTCATTTTTTCTCTTTCTTCTGGATGTTCTAGTATGTAGTTTACTCCTTCAGCAATGGAAGCAGAATTGTGAGAATCTATACAAACCCCAACATATTCATTTTCCACCACACGTTGTATCTCTGGAAAACTACAAGCAACAACTGGAACCCCGCTCATCATATATTCAAATAGTTTATTAGATGAAGCTGAATAATGATTAAAACAAACGTTATTTAAAACTTGAAAACCTAAATAAGCGTTCTTCGTATAGTGTAATAATTCATTTACAGGTACTTTCGGAATGAATTTCACTTTATTTTCCAAACCTAAATCCAATACCATCTTCTGTAACTCAGGTTTAATACGTCCATCGCCAATAAATACAAGTATGCCCTTTTTAAACATTGGAACTGCTTGTACTAGCTTTTCTAGGCCTCTGCCCACTTGAATTCCGCCTTGATACAATAAGATAGGCTCTTCCTGCGGAATCTCTAACACTTCATGCAAATTAATCGAATTACTGTCCTCTGGTTGTGTTACAAAAGGATAATTATGAATGACCTTAGGGTAGAAGCCATATAAATCTTCCGCATATTTTGCACGAGTATGATTTTCCATAATCATCACATCTGTATATTTTAGAAAGAATTTCTCCATAATTCCATAAATTTTACTATTGTATCCGGTACGGCTGGTCTGTACCTCATGTGAATCATAGATTAATTTCTTTTTTCTAAATACTTTCGCACAAAGCCATCCTTGTGGTAGTGTATTTAAATCATTGGAATGATAGAAATCATATTCCTTCTTCAAACCAACCTTAACCATTTGAGTCAGTATATAAGAGCGTACAATTAATGTCCGTAGCTTTTTCATAGAAAATAATGCACCAAATAACAATATTAAACATGTTATCATTGGGAATTTCCACAAACAAAGTGCTGCAATTACTCCAAATAAAAACATTGTAACTATATTTTTCGTTACCAACTGCTTTACTCTTTTTGCTGCACCCAATCCTCTTTGTAAAAGAGATAGTCGATTATTTACACGTGTTACTGTAAATCCTTCTTTTCGCATCTCCCACTTAGGTAAATCATTTTGTTTCCAATCATGAATACATATCAGGTCTACTTCATAATCCTCTTCAGCTAAAGCCGTGCATTCTCTTAATACACGAGCATCATTTGTGAAGTGGTTCCATACGAACATACATACTTTCTTCTGTGGCATCATTTTCCTCCATTAAACTTGTTAATACTTTAATATTATTTTTCCATCTCAAATATTGGAAAGCAAATTCATGCCCATTGTTTCCCATTTTCCTACGTAATATCTCATTTTCAGCTAGTTTGATAATGTGTTCTCCTAATTCTTTAGCTGTTCGATCATTTGAAATCAAACCACATTGAGCTTCATTAATAACTTTTTCGGCATATCCAGACACATCTCCAATAATCGGCTTTTTCATACACATATAATCAATAATCTTTCCTGGTAAAACGGTTTGAAATACTTTTTCATCTACTAAACTAACATATGCAATATGTGCCTTTGCAACTTCTTTTAGGGTTTTATTACGACTTTTCGCTTTAATAATTTCTATATTAAAAAGTTTTTTTTCTTTAATAACTTCAGCCACCTGATAACTTTTAAACCCATAGCCAATTATTTTAAATTTAATATTTTCCTTTTCTCGTAAATATTCAGCCACCTCAATCAACTTTAGTACATCTTGAGCTAACCCGATATTTCCTGTATAAATTACTTCAACTGTTTTATTACTCGAATCAGTTATAGCTTTTTTAGTTTCTATCATATGTAATTCTTCTTCTGTTAAAGAGTTTGGCATAAATGATACTTTTTCACGTCTAACCCCTTTTAACTCCAGGTATGGAATAAATCCTGCGCTATTTACAATAATTTGATCAGCTACACGATATAACATCTTTTCTAAAGCATATGCTATCGATAATACAAACCGATTTGCAAAAACTCCAACTCCTAACAATGATTCTGGCCATAAATCTCGGACATCTAATAATAATTCAGCTTTCAACTTTTTCTTAGCAAAAAAACCTGCTATACCGATAAAAATAGGCGGAGTTGAAACGAATACATAATCATATTTTTTATCCATACGGAATATAGCCATAATAAACAGCATTGTGATTTCTAAATACAAAAATAATCTCCTTAGCATATTATTTGTGTATTTTTTTACTCTTGGTTTTACTCTTATAACATCTTCGCTATTTATCGATTCTTCATCCCAAAATTCCTTTTTCTTGTATAAATTCTCATTTGGATATCTTGGATCAGTAGTCAAGATTGTAACATCGTATCCTCTTTCACTTAGTTCCAAATAAATATTCTTTATTCTATTCGCCGCACTTCCGATTTCTGGATAAAAATTTTGTGCTATTACTAACACCTTCTTCATTTCTCTATGTCCCTTCTTCCTCCCATATCAAATAATCCCCCATTCTATTTCACCTAATCACTGTCTATTTTTTAACAAATTTCACTTTAAATTTACAAAGTTCGCATTAAATTTACAAATACAAGGATATCACTAAATCTGACAAAATTGAACCTCTCTAATTAATAATTTAGCTTTTCACAATCGATATAAATACAACATAATATATAAATATAAACAAAAAATCGCTACATTCTCGATATTTACTATTAAGTGCCCCAATACAAATAAACCTTGAACAGTAGATAATAAAGTCAACTGTTCAAGGTTTACAGTATTTCAAATAATACTAATTCAATATTTAACGCAAAGCACGACGTGGTAATTTATCAATATTCTCTAACATAATACCTGTACCAACCGCAACACAGTGCATTGGGTTTTCAGCAATTAATACTGGTACTTTTAGTTCTTCTGCTAGAAGCATATCGATACCGTGTAGTAAAGCTCCACCGCCTGTTAGAATAACACCGCGATCGATGATGTCCGCAGATAATTCTGGTGGTGTGCGCTCTAGTACGCCTTTTGCAGCTTGTACAATGACAGCTGCGTCTTCTTTTAGTGCTTCTGTAATTTCTTCAGAGCATACTGTAATTGTACGTGGTAAACCAGTTACCATGTCACGTCCGCGAATTTCAAGCTCTTCACTGCGTGCACCTGGGAATACTGTACCAACTTTAATTTTAATATTTTCTGAAGTACGTTCTCCAATTAATAGCTTATACTTACGTTTAACGTAGTTTAAGATCTCCATATCAAACTTATCGCCAGCCATTTTGATAGAGGAAGAGGTAACAATATCACCCATAGATAGTACAGCGATATCCGTTGTACCTCCACCAATATCAACAACCATGTTACCGCTTGGTTGGAAGATTTCCATACCAGCACCAACTGCGGCTACTTTTGGTTCTTCTTCTAAAAATACTGTTTTACCACCTGAACGTTCAGCAGCCTCACGAATTGCTTTTTGTTCTACTGATGTGATATTTGTTGGACAACAAATTAAAATGCGAGGTTTTGAAAAGAAGCTCTTTACGTCCAATTTGTTAATGAAATACTTTAACATTGCTTCTGTAATTTCGAAATCTGCGATTACACCATCTTTAAGTGGACGAATTGCTACAATATTACCAGGCGTACGTCCCACCATACTTCTTGCTTCTTCACCTACTGCTAATACTTTACCTGTGTTACGATCAATTGCAACAACAGATGGCTCATTTAATACAATACCCTTACCTTTAACATGGATTAATACGTTAGCCGTACCTAGGTCAATTCCGATATCTCGCGCAAACATTCCCGTTTTTTCCTCCTCGATATTCAAAATCAGGTTACACCCGAATTCTTTTACACCTAATTTCTGATTTTATCATAAATTTAACAGAAACGTAATATTCGCAAAAAGAATTCTTCTGAAAAATATTACCGAATTGAAACGGAATGTTCACGATTGTGCCTTTATTGACGTACCGGCTTTTCTACATCTTCTTTTCTATACTTTTGTTTTGTTGCTTCTCCGCCTCTTAAATGACGAATAGACTTATGATAATCAAGAATTTCTTTCACTTCATTTGCGAGCTCTGGATTAATTTCTGGTAGACGTTCCGTTAAATCTTTATGGACTGTACTCTTTGATACCCCAAATTCCTTTGCAATGACACGCACTGTCTTTCTTGTCTCCACGATATACTTACCAATCTTGATAGTTCTCTCTTTGATGTAATCGTGCACACCACTCGCCTCCCTAAATTGGATGTGAGAAGTGTGAAATGAGCCTCGCTGCATACGACTAAGAAGTAAGTGTGAGTGCTGTTTGTAAGCGTTAAACATTCTTGGATTTATAATGAAATGATTCACGATTTCTCACCTCAAACACTCTCTTTGCTTTGGTTTATACCATTGTATTGCCCACACTACTGATATATGCTACATGTTCAATATTTTTACAGAGAAGATGCTACAAATTTAGTATTTTATCTATACATAACCCAATATCAGTACAAAACACCTTAAGATAAAAAAATAAGAGTATGTGGTATTTAATTGAAATCAAATACCACATACTCTTTATCTCGATTATTTATCTTGTTTACCATAATTCCCTTTTACTATTTCAGCGAATGCTTTTATATCTAAATCTGCCTTAATAACAAAACGATTAACTTTTAATATATCACTTTCTTTAGTAGCATAATCAGATGTGTTTACAAATGCCATCTGGAATTTAGAATCCTTTAATTCTTTAACAATCTTATCATTGTATTTTCCAAACGGATAAGAAAGGTAATCTGTCTTTAAAGCATCTTTACTCTTTAAAATGTCATTTTTAATTTCCACATTATTCTTATTAAATACCACAGCTTCTCCTTTTTCTAATTTATGCAGAGAATCAGTATGGCTACCAAATTCAAAAACATCTCGCATTTTATCCATTTCAGATTTACTTAGAGCTTGGATTTTCTTAGGATCAAATTTCTCTTCTTGATTGTTAATCCTTGATGTAACAACAAAGGAAATCGCATGCATTTTATATTTTTTTAAGATAGGATATGCATAAATATAATTTGACTTTGATGCATCATCAAAAGTAATTAAAACACTTTTTTCTGGAAGATTCTTTTTATTTTTTATAAATTCCTCTAATTCTTTTGCAGTAATTGCTCTATAATTATTATCCGCTAAATATTTTATTTGTTTCTCAAATTGCTCCACCGCTAAAACTGTTCCTTTATTTTTAAAAGCTTCACTATTTTCTTTTTCAGTTCCCTTTAGTAAATGATGATATAATAAAACTGGCACTTTCTCCTGCTTACCTGCAGCGCTCATTTTATTAAAAATAAAAAATCCAATCCCAGCAATTAGCGCTACTACAACTGCTATTACAATAAATAATTTTTTCGAACTTTTACTTTCTCTTGCTTCCAATTTAAAACTTCCCCCTCAACCACAACAAAAAAACACAGTATTTTAGATTCCTACTGTATTCAAATATCGTTTTCCTATGTAAAAAAATCACAATTAGTATTATACGGCCTAGCTTTAAAAATTCCAATAGGTGTACAAAAAGAAAAAGACACTCTTTCTTAGAGTGTCATTCTTCTCTTTCCAACTCTTCTTCTAACAATTGATGGTGGGGAACCTCTTTCTTACCGGCAATATAATAATATAAGGTGAATAAAACAAACAATAAAATAATAGCAGTCGACAGAACAAATAAAAATGACACAGTATCCCCTCCTTTTTGTAATATATATTCGAGAATCTCGTCATTTTTCCTTGTTATTGCAACTTTTTTCTCGAAATCGAGTATTTTTATATGAAAATGAAAAAAAACAGCTCTCCTAGGAGAGCTGTTTTTTTCACTTTTTTATTCTTGTGAAGAAGAACTGTTAGATGATTCTGTAGAACCATTTGTTGATTTTTCTTCTTTCTTCGGTTCTTCTTTTTTGTCATTAGTCGAACCGCTAGTTGATTTCTCTTCTTTTTGAGACTTGTCTTCTGTTTTACTTTCTGGTGTCGTGCTTGTTGACTTTTCTTCTTTTTGAGATTTGTCATCAGCTTTTTTACCAGAAGCATTCGTTGCCTTTGCAGCACCTGCATCGGCTTTAATTTCTGCTACTGATTTATTTAAGTAGCGCTCAGGGTTCACAGCCACATTGTCTTTACGTACTTCAAAGTGAACGTGAGAACCTGCTTCTTTATTCATTGCACTTAGACCGGATGTTCCTAATACTTCACCTTGTACAACTCGTGCACCTTTTTCTACTTTCACACTACCTAAGCTTTGATAAGAAGCTGCTACACCATTTCCACTATCAACTGTTACAACATAACCAAGAAGTGAATCTTTTTCAGCCTTCGTTACTGTACCGCTTAAAGCAGCAGCTACATTGAATTCTTTTCCATTCTTCGCAGCAATGTCGATTCCTTTGTTTGGGGAATATGTGTTGTTATAAAAGACAAGTGCTTTTTCTTGTTCCGCCTCAGTTGCTGCATCTTCATAGAACTTCTTCTGTACGACTACTTCCGCATTAGCGGCAGCTGGCATTTTCACTACTTCTGAAGATTTCGTTACTGGTACTGCTGGATCTTCCGATTGTGTATACGGTGTTGCTTGATCTTGGTTCGGAGTCTTCTTCGGATTAGCTCCCTGGAACCATAGCGCAACCATTAAAATTACTGCTGCACAAGCAATGTATAGTGCCGGAAACACCCATCTTTTTTGAAATAAATGTACTACCTTTTGCGACTTTTTATTATTTCTTCCTCGCATTCCATCATCACCTCAGCAATCATTTTGAACAATATTCACGTATCCTATACAACGTATAACTAATTACTTTTCGACAAAATCTGTAAAAATATGTATAAGAATTGTAAAATTTCCGAGGAAATGATAGAAAAAAGAAAAAACCGAGCATTTCAGCTCAGTTTTTAATCTAATTGTTTCTTTTTATATACGATTAAACATGCAATAAGTGAAATAATAAGCCAAGCTCCAACATTTATCATATGCCCACTAATACTACTAAACCCAGCACCCTCTACTAAGCTTTTAATTGCTTTTTCAAGATGAGATGTTGGAAGATAACTAATCATTGTCTTAATTACTTTATTTTCAACCATTGGTTCAAATTGCACAGCTAAATACATCGTCATTAATATCGGCATTCCAATTAGTGATGTTTGTGGGACAGACTCAGCTAGTAATCCAATCATTGTTCCAATTAAAGTAAATAGAATTGTTCCACATAAGAAAACAAATGCTAGCAATAAGAAATTTCCACTTAATTGATCTAAAATGAATAAGTTTACAATGGAAATACCTAACGTTAAACATGCTGTTAATATACTTTTCCCAAGAAGAACTTCAACAGAAGAAGCTGGTGATAGCATTAACACTCGTAACGTATGTTTTTCTTTCTCTTCTGCAATTACCATTGATTGAACAAATCCTGCAACAAATAGAAAGGCCATTAAAGTAATAATGCCAACCCCTGCCTGTCCTTCTCCAAATCGGCTAAATATAAATGCAAATATAATTGGTAAAGATGCCATTAACAACACTTGTGAATTTGTCTTAAAATCTTGTACTTCTTTTCTAAAAATAGCTGATACACGTCTCATTGAAAATGTCATTATAATCCCCTCCCAGTAACTTCAATAAAGATATCGCCTAACGTGGGTTCATAAGAATGAATGGATAATAGTTCTCCCTTTTTCATCCATTCTGAAATGCGTTTTGCACCTAATTCATCTTTTTGTACCGTTTCTTTCTTCTTATCCTTTAACACGACTTGTATTTGATCTTTCGCGTATTGTAAGCGAAGGTTCTCCGGTGTATCAAGCGCTACAATTTCTCCACCACATAGAAAGGCAATGCGGTTACAAAGCGTTTCTGCTTCGTCCATGTTGTGCGTCGTTAAGAAAATTGTCGTTCCTTCTTTGTTCAAGTCTTTTAAGATTTTATGAATGTTTTGCACGTTTACTGGATCGAGTGCAGATGTTGGCTCGTCTAAGAAGAGGATATCTGGTTTATGAAGGATTGCTCTTGCTAGTGTAACGCGCTGCTTCATTCCCTTTGATAATTTTTTTACTGGTGTTTTTTTATCATCTAATAGATTCACTTGTGCTAGCACTTCATCGATTCGTTCTTTTTTGCAATCGTATAAGTCACAAAATAATAGTAAGTTATCATAAATGCTAAGTCGTTCATATAAGCCACTGTTGTCTGTTAAAATACCAATTCGTTTGTAATCGATGTTGCTTGGTCCTGTAATATCTTTACCTAATACTCTTACCGTTCCAACGCTATGCAGTAATTGAGAAGTTAAAATCTTTACTGTTGTCGTTTTCCCAGATCCACTTGGTCCGAGGAATCCGAAAATTTCGCCTTGCTTCACCTCAATATTCACATTTCGAAGTGCCGTTTTTTCGTTGAAACTTTTCATTACATCTTTCATTTCAATTGCCAATGTCATCTCGTCATCCCCTTTGTTTTTCTCTTTTATAAATGAAAGTCGCTTTAGCGCTTTTCGTTTTTTGTTTTGCTTTTCTTGACTCAATCATATGCAAAACAAAGGGGTTACGCAGTAAAATACCGGTAAAAGGAGTATTTTTACCGGTGAATGAATCGTATTTCGAACTTATTGGAGCACCTTTTATAGCCCAATGACACCTTTTAATTCATCCATTCGTCCTTTTGAAAGCGGAATTGAACTTTTTCTTTCGTCATCCAAAATTAAACTAAAACTATTACGAGTCCAAGTAATCACTTCTCGAACCCTTTGTAAATTCACAAGGTAAGAACGATGACATCTAAAGAAACCAAAACCTGTTAACCTTGCTTCTAGTTCGCTTAATGTTAATGCGCATACGAAATCCCCTTCACGAACGTGAATATGTGTCACTCCATTTTGCGTTTCAATGAAATGAATTTCCATTGGATCAAGTAAAATGATTTTATCGTTCACTTTCGCTGGTATTCTTTCTAACTTCATTTGCGGAATCATTTGAACGACCTTCTCTTCATCGACTTCTTCTGCTTCCTCTTGTTCAATTTCTACTTTTTTCACACCATTATTGTTTAATATGTATACATCTTCTGTTAATGAAAGGGCGTCCGATAGAAATGATGACGTGATAAAGATTGCCTTTCCTTGCTCTTTCATTTTCATGATTGCTTTTCGAATAATAATCGTACTCTCTGTATCTACATTTTGCTCTGGCTCTTCCAAAATAACTAAATCCGGATTATGAATCATAACTCGCCCGATATGAAGACGGCGTTTCTCTGAAAATGATAGTTTTTCTATTTTAACGTTTAACTTATCTAAGAGACCGACATATTGCACTACTTCTTCTGTGCTCATATTTGATTCATACAGTCCTATTAAGAACTTGAAGTATTCCTTTACCTTCAAACGATCATATGCCTCATCTTTCAAGAAACAAAAGCCGATGCGGGAATAATGTTTCTTTCCAATCGCTTCACCTTCAAATAGCACATTGCCAGTTGAAGCTTCTTCCTCACCAATAATAATGCGGTGCAACACTTTAGCTGTATGGTTATTACACTGCAAAACAACACATTGTCCTTTCTCAACCTTTAGCTCAATTGCCGGTAACTGGTTCGTCTTCCGATACGATAAACTTAACTAAATCTATACAATTCAATCAAATTTACACAAATTAGTGCTTCATCGTGTTCTCGCAGCCCCAAAGGGACGAGGGGTATAACACTCCACACGAGGCAGTATCGTTACCTCACATTATCAAGCATTTATTTTACCCATCTTGATAAATTTATCGACGCATTTAAATCCCTATCGTGATGGCTCTTGCACCCAACACAACGCCACTCACGTATTTTTAAACTCCACTGTCCTTCTGGTTGAACTGAATGGTCGTATTTTATTCCGCAACATGAACAAATCTTGCTTGAGGCGAACCATTTATCAGCTTTTACATACTCAATGCCATACTTCTCGCACTTGTATGATAAACATTGAAAGAAGAAGTTTAATTTTTGAAATAAAAATGCTTTCGATAGTTTTTTGTTTTTTAACAGGTTTGAGATAGGTAAGTCTTCCACAACAATCCTCATTGGTTTGGTTTTCACCAATTTAGCTGTTGCTTGGTGGATATGGTTATTTCGGATATTCGTAATTTTCCTAGATAACCGCAGGTGCTCAGTTTTAGCTTTTTCATATCCGGCAGATTGAATTTTTACACCTTTTTTAAATCTCCTAGACATATCCCTTTGCGCTGACTTTTTCCTTTTCAAAAGTTTTTTAACCTTAGCATCTTTGTTTATATTTCGTTCTTTCATACCATTAGAAGCTACAAAAAGCTCTTTTAAACCAACATCCACACCAATCGACTCATCGGTTAGTTCTTGTGATTCAAAGTCTTCTTGGAACCCTACACTAATCCACCAGCGACGACCATCAAAGGTAACTCTTGGATTGGATGGTCTTTTATTTCTTGGTAGTTGTTGGCTTGTTTTCACTTCTCCAATAGACTGAATATGAACTACTTTCTTTCCTATAACCAGTCTTTCATAATTGGCATAAAATCCTTGGATTAAATCTTTTTTGGATTTATAAGAAGTGTGATAACCATTTTTGTACTTTTTGAACGAATTTTTTCTCGCCGTATCAAAATCTTTTGAAGCCTGTTTGGGAACTTGTGCATTGATGTCTTTTAACCACTCATATCTCTTTCGCTTCTTGATCTTTGTAAATCGTTTCTGTAAAGCTAACTGTGAAACAGATTTTCCAAATAGCTTATAATATCTATCACTCATTCTTTTACAATAGTTATAAGCAAATCTTGCAGCACCAGCATGGTTTCTAAGCACTTTTTCTTGTTCAGGCGTTGGAATCAGTCTGACTTTCTTCGCCAATATCATCAGAATGTAACTCCTTTACTGTGCGATTATTCGGGCACTCACCTTTCAGATAATGAAAGATTTGTTCTTCTGAATAGTAGCGTGTTCCACCAGCATTCTCCTAAGACTACTAGGATACAAACCTGTTAATTCCGATACTTGACTAACTCGTGAAAATTTCATTAATATTCTCACTTCATTGAACCTACCATAACACATACGTTCGATAGATTCATTAAAGTTTGATAGATTTAATTAAATTTATCTCGTTCAACTAAGGGCGCAATTCCTTAGCCAGTTCTCTTATGAACTTCTCATATTTTCACATGAGCGCAGACTATATGTTTATCTCTTTAGAGATAGAGGATTTTTCCACCACCATAGGCTTGTGATGTACTCTCGTCAGTTATACGAGATAGTCGTTGAACGTTCATCTTATCAATTTTGACTTAGATGATTCGAGGCGGAAGACCCATTGTTCTAGTGTTTAGGATTTAACCTTGCACGATCTGATTGATTTTTTCTGCTTTCGCGACATTCACGCTCGCTATTTCTAGCCACGTTGTAGTTCAATCAGCTTTAGGGATTGCCCGCAGTTAACCCTCACTACTAGCCAATCACTTGACTAGCAGGGCTTACTGATATATTTAATTAACTTTAGTTATAATTGGTTAAATAAATCGTAACAGTTAGTTACCCTAATTGTTTCAACTCCAGTAGTGCCATTCCGTCTCCCCCAAATACTTTTTATCTTATTATACCAAACAATTAATGGAAAATTTAGATATTTTATGAAGGATCGTAAAAAGAAGGCTATCCAAATGAAAGGATAGCCTTCTTCTCTAGTTTTGTTCTACCATATACGTCTTAAGTTGATCACGCAGCGCTCTCTTTAGAAATTTCCCTACAGATGTTTTCGGAATTTCGTTTACAAATAAAATATCATCTGGCATCCACCACTTCGGAAATTCTGCTTCTAGTAAAGCATACAGCTCTTCTCTTTCCGCTTGTCCCTCTTTTAATACAACACAAGCAAACGGGACGTACTTGCCATTTTTCATGCGGCACCGCCACAACAGATGCTTCTAACACTTTATCGTGCGACATTAAAGCATTTTCTAAATCTACAGAAGAAATCCATTCGCCTCCGCTTTTAATTAAGTCCTTCGTACGATCAGCAATTTTAATAAACCCTTCCGAATCAACCGTAACAATATCTCCTGTATGGAGCCAACCGTCTTTCATTGATTCTTCTGTACGTTCATCCTTATAATAGCTTCCAGCGATCCATGGACCCCTTAAACAGAGTTCTCCCATCTCTTCTCCATCCCACTTAATTTCTCCGTCTTGTCCGATCATTTTCATTTGTTTTCTACAAATAATGACAAAAGGAGCTAATTAAAATTAGCTCCTTTTGCACACTACTTCTTCACCATCAACTTTCCTTCATAATCGTTCATCGTCTTTATTTCGACACCTTTATAATAATGAGCGACGATATCTGTATATTTCTTACCTTCCGCTGCCATGCCATTTGCTCCGTATTGGCTCATACCAACGCCGTGGCCGAATCCTTTAGTCGTAACAATGATTTTATCTCCCTCTTGTTTCCACGTGAAGTCAGAAGAGCGTAAATCTAACTTTTCACGAACTTGCTTTCCTGTTAATGTTTTCCCTTGAAATGCTACATCTTTTACTCGCTTTCCTTCCGTAAGATCTTTAATATTTCCAACCTTCCCGTCTGCTAGCACTTTCACACCAAGACGTTTTTGAAAGTCAGTTACTGTAAATGTTTGCTCGCTCGTAAATTTCGGAGAAGCTTGATCCCACGGACTATCTACGCTCTTTAAGTACGGATAATCATTTCCCCAGTAATCAGCCGCATTTTCTGTTCGGCCATTACTCGTTGAAAAGAAGGATGCTGAGATTGGTTTGCCATCATATGTTAAAACTTGTCCTGCGGTTTTCGAAACGGCTTCTTCGATTTTTTTCAAATTATTTTCATAGTTATTACCCCATTGTTTCTTCAATTCTTCTTTACTTTTGTACACTTGATCTTTCACCGTATCTGTCACGTCCGCATTGTTTTTCTTTCCTCCGCTTAGCATACGCTGCACCACAAATGTTCTCGCTGCTAATGCCTGCGCCTTTAGCGCCTCTATTTCAAAACTGGCATTCATCTCAGAAGCTACTACACCGGTCACATACTCCTCCATAGGTAATGTATCTACCTTTTTCTGTTTCTCACGATATACAGCAACTTGAACCGCTGTATCCACTTTCCCTGGAGCTGGTATACTTTCTATCGCTGGAGGAGTTTTAGAAGCTGCTTCTTCCCCTACTTTTGCTTTCGCAAACGGAATAACAAGAGCAGCAGGTACAATGATAACGAGCGCTATTAGAAGCGCTACTGTGATAAAAAGTGGCTTTGAAAATTTCATCTTATTTCCCCCAATATCCAAAAGCTTTACTCCATTCATTCTTATG
The DNA here is from genome assembly GCF_921008455.1 of Bacillus basilensis. NCBI lineage: Bacteria > Bacillati > Bacillota > Bacilli > Caryophanales > Bacillaceae > Bacillus > Bacillus basilensis. The sequence goes on from NZ_CAKLBZ010000001.1 coordinate 5,271,918, forward strand.
GAACAACTCTTTCTTTTAGAACATACTTAAGGGGAACCAGCTAAAACGAAAATTTTCTAAATATTTTTACTGGTACGTGCATAAGTATAGAATTTCTTGACTATAACAGTAATAACCCAAAAAAATAGCCCCTCCGTCAAAAGACGTAGAGACTATTTCAATTAAGCGTGAAGATCAGAAACTTCTTGTTCTTTCACTTCTTCTACTTTTTCGTTTACACGTTCAATAGTTGCACCTAATGCAGCTAATTTCTTATGGAAATCTACATAACCACGGTCAAGATGCTTTAACTCAGTTACACGAGTGTAACCTTCAGATACTAAACCAGCTAAGATTAATGCAGCAGCAGCACGTAAGTCAGTTGCGCCTACTTCAGCACCTTGTAAGCTGTTTGGACCGTTCATAATAACAGAACGACCTTCGATTTTAATATCAGCATTCATACGACGGAATTCTTCAACGTGCATAAAGCGGTTTTCGAATACCGTTTCTGTAATCATACTTGTTCCATCAGCTTGTAGTAATAATGCCATCATTTGTGATTGCATGTCTGTTGGGAAACCTGGGTGAGGCATAGTTTTAATATCAACCGCTTTTAACTTATCTGGGCCGATAACACGTACACCTTCATTTTCCTCAATAACTTTAACACCCATTTCTTCCATTTTCGCTGTAATTGAGCGTAAATGTTCAGGTACAGCATTTTCAATTAAGATGTCTCCACCAGTAATTGCCGCTGCAACCATGAATGTTCCCGCTTCAATACGGTCAGGAATAATAGAGTGGTTTGCACCATATAATTTATCAACGCCTTCGATACGAATCGTTCCAGTTCCAGCTCCGCGTACTTTTGCTCCCATCGCATTTAAGAAGTTAGCTAAGTCAACGATTTCTGGTTCTTTCGCTGCGTTTTCAAGGATTGTTGTCCCTTTTGCTAATGTAGCTGCAGACATAATGTTTTCTGTCGCGCCCACGCTTGGGAAGTCTAAATAAATTTTAGCTCCTTTTAGTTCTCCCTCAACGTATGCCTCAACAAAACCGTTACCAACCTGTACTTTTGCTCCCATTGCTTCGAAGCCTTTTAAATGTTGGTCAATTGGACGTGAACCAATTGCACATCCACCAGGAAGTGCAATACGAGCACGACCGTTACGTGCTAATAATGGTCCCATTACTTGAACAGATGCACGCATTTTACGTACATATTCAAATGGTGCTTCAATGTTTAGTTCTTTAGAAGCATCGATTGTTACTTGGTTATTTTCAAATACGACTTCAGCATTTAAATGACGTAATACCTCATTAATTGTGTATACATCAGACAAAACTGGTACTTCAGATAGTACATTCTTTCCATCACTCGCTAATAGGGCTGCAGCGATTATAGGTAATACAGCATTTTTTGCGCCCTCAACACGCACTGTGCCGTTTAACCGCTTTCCGCCACGGACGATGATCTTTTCCAAATTATTCCCCTCCGTGTCCTTTTTTCAGTATCTATTCACTCAATACTCAGAAGTTATGATCGGTGTGCCAACCACAATTGTATCTTTGTTGTCTGTAGAACGTATTGCTATTTGCACATTTATTTTCTCTCTATTTGTTGAAAGAGCGTCATCCCACTTTTTATTGTATGCGGAGACTGACACAAATGCTCTTTCTTCTATCTGTTCGATCGCTCTTGCTGAAAGATCTTTCAAAACCTGATTGGTTTTATTTTGCAAAACACCTTCAATCTTATCATTCAGTACACCTTGAACACAAGTGTAAATTATAGGTTTTTCATTAAAAATTTTATTCATGTTCTTAACATACTTCGGGTCCCATTTCGCCCCACTTACTTCAAAAATAATGAAAGTGTTTTCTTTAGTATTTTCCTTACTCCAAGTTACTACTACTCGTTCTTCATAAGACGAAAACTTTTTATAGGATGTAGCTTTATACCCATCTGGAGATTGTTCTAATTCCCATTTTTGAATATTCGCCTTGTCCTTCACATCGTTTAACAATTTTTGAAACGTATGTATATTAGAAATTGTTTTTGTTTCTCGCGCTAACCATGACCATTTCTCTACTTTAGCATCATTTTTCTCTAAAGCTGCAATCATGCTCTCCATTTTCTTTTCATCGCTGATCGGTTTCATCTCTCTATATCCAACCAAAAATAAAACAACACTAAGTGCAACAATAAGAATGGCTTTAATCTTCAATTTCATCCCCTCCTATCCCCATTGTTAACGGAGATATGAGGTTCTATACACTTACTTTACTAAATACGTTAAACTCTTTGAATAGCCTAAATAATCAAGGAAAAAGTTACTTACGGATGTCCCAATTGCAATTGTAATTAGGATGAGTAATACTCGCGTCTGCATCACCTTTCCAGGCTTCATTAGACGCTCAATGTGAATACCTTGTAAGGCCCACCATGTAATGGTAATAAACAATAAATGCGAAACAATGGCAATCAGTGCTTGTTGCCCTAAAAGATGTGCCAAAAAATCGACCCCTTTTTACCTAGCTACTACTTACGAAATACTATAAAAACGATACCATAATAAGTAGGCGCCACACTTTTTCAAATACAAATAAGCATCTTACATTTTCAATTGTAAATTTCTCTTTAAAAACGTATACCTATATGCATTTTCAATTGTAGTTCACACAAAATAAAAAGCGCAGAGTAACGACTCCACACCTTTTATTTTCACTATTGTACCACGTTCCCTAGGAAGAAGAAATCCTTCATTAATGGAAAATATTCATAAAAGAAATTGTATCCAATCATCGGCATAATCCCTAGTATTACAATCGAAATTGCACAAAGGCTCATAACAACCTTTATATTTAGTGGCAAACGAATTTTCTCTTCTACTTCTCCCGTACGGAAAAACATTTGCTGTAAAATACGGAAATAATATACGAATGAAACGACTGTCGTCCCCATCATGATAGAAGCTAGTACGTAATGAGCTGGCTCTACATGAAGTGCACCTAAAAAGATGTTAATTTTCCCGATGAAACCAGCTGTTCCTGGTATCCCTGCCAACGATAAAATAAAAATCGTCATCACGATCGCTGTAAATGGCGACCTTTTATATAATCCGGTGAAAATGGTGATATTTTCTTTGTCGCTTTGTAAGATTAAGCCGTGGATAATTGCAAACGCGCCTATATTCATAAGCATATATGCAAGCATGTAGAACCACATGCTATCCATCGTAAATGGTGATAACGCTACGAGCGGAACGAGTAAATACCCCGCATGCGCGATTCCTGAATAGGCGAATAGACGTTTTACGTTATATTGCTTTAACGCGACTACGTTTCCGATAATCATCGTAATACTAGCTAGCACCGCGATGTATATGCTCATACGTCCGTATAAAGATTGCATGTCTCCTTGCACCAATACACTTGCAAAAACCATGAGAAACAGACGAATAATGAGTAAGAACCCCGCAATTTTAGAAATCGTTCCAAGAAAAGCAGTAACAGGTGTAGCAGCCCCTTCATATACATCAGGCGCCCACATATGAAACGGCACCGTTGCAATTTTGAATGAGAGCCCAACGAGCAATAGTAGAAATGCGAGAGCTAACAATAACTGGATACCACCAGCCAGTTCCCCGGCAAATACTTTTTGCATATCCACGATATTGGTCGACCCCGTAATGCCGTATAAATAACTCATTCCAAAGAGTGTGATTGCCGTTCCGATTCCTCCATTAATGACATATTTCATCGCCGCCTCATTTGATACACGGTTCTTTTTTCGTATTCCTACTAAAATATACGAAGAAAGTGAAAGCAACTCTAAACCGACGAAAAGTGTAATAAAGTCGACACTAGAAGCCATAAACATAGCCCCAAGAAGCGCCATTAAAAATAAGTAATAATATTCTCCCTTATCCTCAATTGGATTCTTCTTATCATCGCTCATTGCGATACATAAAATGAGGGCTACTCCGCCTAATAACAATGTTTTAAATCCTTTTGAAAACCCATCTAACACAAACGATCCGTTCAAAATATCTCCCGCTGGTTCACCGTATAGCGTAATTAATGAAACGATTGCTAATATGACGGCTGCGATTGCACTAAGCGCTACATATCTATGGTTCAGCTTAAAAAACAAATCACATATGGAAAGAAGGATGGCAGCTCCGAGAATAATGAATTCTGGCACCATGAGATGCCACGATAAGCTAAGCAGCGTATTCATATCCATCCTACTTCACCCCCAATGTTTTCAATGTATTTTGCAGCGGATCCCCTAGTATTTCTGGCATTACTCCAATTGCAATAATGCAGAAGATAAGTAACAAGATAGGGACATACTCCCATCCGTGTATATCAGCTTTCGCTTCCCACTCTTTCTTACCGAATGTTACTTGAAGTGTTGCTCTTAATACGTATACAGCGGTTAAAATGATGCCAAGTACACCGACTACAGCAATGACTGGCTCTCCTTGGAATAAACCGAGAAAGGCAAGAAACTCGCTAACAAATCCAGACATCCCCGGCAATCCAAGCGATGCCATTCCTCCTGCTAAGAAGAATCCGCTAAGTACCGGAACACTTTTTGCGAGTCCGCCAAGCGCTGTAATATCCGACGTTCCAAAACGCTCTTCAATAATGCCAAGCAAGAAGAAAAGTAAGGCTGCAATTAAACCGTGCGACACAACTTGGAATAGTGCCCCTTGTGTACCTGGTGCATTTAACGCCGCAAGGCCCATTAATACAATACCCATATGCGAAATACTAGAGTAAGCAAGCACCTTCCGAAAGTCCGTTTGGATGAGCGCTAAGAAGGCCCCGTACAATAAATTAATGACACCTAAAATCGCAATTAGCGTTGCAAACTCACGAAAGTATTCCGGGAACAAACCCTTTCCAAAGCGAATCATACCGTATGCTCCAATCTTCAGTAAAACGCCCGCATGAAGCATAACTACAGCCGGATGCGCTTCAATATGCACATTAACCATCCAGCGATGTAATGGAAAAACAGGGAGTTTAATTGCAAAAGCAATCATTATAGCAATGAATATACCAAGCTGTAAGTTACTCGGGATGATTTGTCCGCCCCCCGCATTTACTCCTGCTAATATCTCTTTCAGTTCTGCAATATTTGTCGTGCCTGTTTTCGCAAATAAAACCGAGAAAACGATGAGCAAAATAGCGGAGCCAATGCCGTTATATATTAAATAACTATAAGCAGCCTTTTCACTCGACAATTTCCCCCACTTCCCAATTAATAAAAACATTGGCGGCAATGTAATTTCAAAGAAGATAAAGAACAACATTAAATTTTGAGCGGCAAAGACGCCGAGCATCCCTATTTCTAACATAAGTAACAGCATATAAAAGGCTTTCAAGTTCCTTTTAATAGTAAATGCTGCAATTGCTGCAAGCATCGCTAGAAGGGCCGTTAGCACCATCATAACGAGCGATAAACCATCAATACCAAGCTCGTAATAAATGGAAAACCATCTTTTATCTACCGCGGCAACATCCCCAAATTTAATCCATTTCACTTTTTCATCAAATAGCGACAAACTCTTTCCAGAAGCATATGTACAAGCGAGGACGATAGCGATTCCAAATGGAAGCGCCGTTCCAAATAAACCAAGCGCTCGCACTGTACGCGACTCTTTTTTCGGTGTTAATACAAGTAAGAGAATTCCTAAAAGCGGGGAAAAAATGAAGAACGTTAATAACAAATCATTCATCGTAAATCCCCTCCTGTATAGAGCAAAATAATAACGAGCACTGCAAGCGAAACAGCTGTTACAGTCCCGTACACTTGTACATTTCCGTTTTGAAGTCTAGACCCGATTCCGCTCATCCCTTTAACTAGACTGCCTATTAAAACGGCAATTCCTTCGACTACATAAACTTCAAATAAGCGAAGCACATGAGAGATTCCTTTCGTAATAGGGATCACCGTTATATTGTATAGTTCATCCACATAATATTTTTCTTTCAAAAGGTTATAAAGGGGTGTTCCCTCATCCCTAGCCCAATCTCTAGAAATAGATTTCTTGCCATATATGAAATATGCAAGAGCAATCCCAGCCAAGGAAACAAGCGTCGCAACAATCATAATCCAAACTGGTCCGTGTGCCTCTTCCACTTTAAATGCTACATCTTTCGTAAGCCAATCCCCGAGAAACGTTCCAAACCACGGTGTATTTATATAACCGGCTACGACTGCAAGGACGCCAAGGACAATCATCGGATATGTCATAATGCGGGGCGATTCCTGCACATCTTCCTTCGTCTTCGCTTCCCCAGTAAAGACGAGGAAATATAGCCGGAACATGTAGAACGCTGTTAAAAATGCTGCAATTACTGCTAATATGAATAAAATGTAATTTCCGTTCATCCAAGCCGCCGCTAAAATTTCATCTTTACTAAAGAAACCGGAAAGGAGTGGTACACCACTAATTGCAAGGGTACCGATTAAAAATAGTGCACTCGTTACTTTCATTTTCTTCTGTAAACCGCCCATTTTATTAATGTTTTGCGTATGCACGGCGTGAATGACACTTCCTGCCGCCAAAAATAGTAGCGCTTTAAAGAAGGCGTGTGTCGTTAAGTGGAAAACGCCGGCTACATAACCGGCAGACCCTAGCGCAAGCATCATATACCCGAGCTGACTAACTGTAGAATAAGCAAGCACTCTCTTTATATCCGTTTGTACAAGACCGATAGAAGCCGCAAAGATTGCGGTAAAGGCTCCAACGATTGCCACCGTCTGCATCGCCACTGTACTTGCTGAAAATAACGGAAACATCGTCGCCACTAAATATACGCCAGCTGCGACCATCGTCGCCGCATGGATAAGTGCCGAAACAGGCGTCGGCCCTTCCATTGCATCCGGTAACCATGTATGCAATGGGAACTGACCTGATTTCCCCATCGCCCCGATAAAAATTAATATCGCTGTTATTGTAATCATCGTAGGGGTAAGATCCCCCGTTTGAATCGCTCTAAAAATTGCGTCATATTCAAAACTACCTGCATGCCAGAAAATTAAGATCATCCCAATAAATAAACCAACATCTCCAATACGGGTCATAATAAAAGCCTTTTTCGCAGCAGCCTTCGCTTCTTCTTTAAAGAAATAAAAACCGATGAGTAAAAATGAACCGAGGCCCACTAACTCCCAAAATATATAAAGCTGTAATAAATTCGGGGATATAACAAGCCCGAGCATCGCAAATGTAAAGAGACCTAAATAGGCATAAAAGGTTGGTAGTCTTTCCTCACCTTTCATATAACCTTTCGAATACACATGTACAAGTAAACTCACAAGTGTGACGATAAACAACATTAAAGCCCCTAATGCAGTCACTTCAAAACCGAATGATATATCAATATCTCCAGCTCTAAGCCATCCCCACTTATGCTTCACTCCTACTTTAGAAAACCGTTCTATTAATACGAGTACCGCAAATATAAAGGAGAGAAAGACGAAAAAAATACTAAGTACACTGCTTCCTTCTCTAATTTTCTTCCCGAATATAATTAATAACAAAAACGAAACAAGCGGGAAAAGCGGTATGAGCCATGCATAATCGATCATTGTTTCCTTCCCCCTTTTCGGTCACAATGCTATCCTTTGAGCGTATCCATTTCATCTACATGAACCGTCGTGCGATTACGATACAAAGCAATCAAAATGGCGAGCCCTACCGCCGCCTCCGCTGCTGCTACAGCCATCGTAAACAGAGAGAAAATTTGCCCTGTTAAATTTGGGAACAAACCTAATTTACTAAACGCGACTAAATTTAAATTGGCCGCGTTAAGCATTAATTCAATACAAACTAATACAATCACTGTGTTTCGCTTCGTTAAAGCGCCAAACAAACCAATGCAAAACAAAATAATCGCAAGCGTTAAATACGCAGAAGCTGGGACGCTACTCATTGGAATCCTCCTCTTTCTCATCCTTCTTCGCAAGTATAATCGCGCCAACAAGTGCCACAAGTAAAATAACTGAAGTTAATTCAAATGGAATAATATATTTTGAATAGAGAAGTGTACCGATTTGAAGTGTGTTTTTTTCATGGAGAGGTAAACTTCCTTGTGTGCTTTCATTTGCAAAATCAATATTGTTAACAGCAAAATACATAACTGCCCCAAATGCTACAACCGCAAAGAAGATAATCCATTTTCGAAGAGTAAGACGCGATTCATTTTCTGCGTTATGTTTCGTTAACATAATGCCAAAAATCATAATAATTGTGATCGCACCCGAGTAAAGTAAAATTTGTGCAACCCCGATAAATTCAGCTGATAAAAGAAAGTACAAACCTGCAATGCTAAGGAATGTCAGAACGAGAGCTAGCATCATATGCATGACTTTCGTTAAGTTCAACATAAGAACGCCGCCAATAATTGCAGACAAGGATAGGATAAAGAATGCTACAAACTCGCCATTCATGCTTTATTCTCCTTCCTGACGTTTTCATCGTTTTCGTCAAGCCACTGCAAATTTTTAAATAAATCATCACGTGAATATTCCGCGAGTTCAAAGTTATTTGTCATGACAATTGCCTCTGTCGGACAAACTTCTGTACATAAATCACAAAGAATACAAATTTCAAAATTAATATCGTACGTGTCGATAATTTTTCCTTTTTTCGTAGGATCCGGATGTTTCTTTCCCGTTAATTGAATACAGTCTGTCGGACAAATATTGGAGCACTGATTACAAACAATACACTTTTCTGGATAAAACTTTTGAATCCCTCGAAAACGGTCTGGCAGCGGCAACGGTTGATTCGGATAATCATAAGTCACCTTCTTCTTGCTCAAATTGCTTAGTGTATATTTTAATCCTTTAAATAGACCTTTCATCTCTTACTGGCACCCCCCTCATAGATTAGAAGAATAACTCCTTAATCAATGCCGTTAAGAAAATATTTGCAAGTGCAATTGGCAATAATACTTTCCAACCAAACTCCATTAACTGGTCACCTCTTATACGCGGAAACGTAACGCGGAACCAAATTAATAGAAAGACTACACTGCTAAACTTTAAAGCAAACCATACGGCTCCTGGGATAAATCCAAGGAACATAACTGGATTCCATCCACCTAAAAAGAGAACTGTAATTAAAGATGCCATCCCGAAGAAATATACGTACTCTGAAAGCATGAAAAACGCCCAGCGAAACCCTGAGTATTCCGTATGATATCCGGAAACAAGCTCCGACTCAGCTTCTGGTAAATCAAACGGCGTCCTATTTAACTCTGCTACCGCCGCGATTAAGAACACGACGAAACCGATTGGTTGCACGAAAATGTACCAAACATTCTCCTGCGCCGCTACGATTTCATTTAAATTTAAGCTACCAGCTAATAAAACGATACCAATTACACTCATTACGAGCGGAATTTCATAAGAAATCATTTGCGCCGCCGCACGCATCCCTCCTAAAAGGGAATATTTATTATTGGATGCCCATCCTCCGGTTACGACGCCAATCGTCGTAATGCCAGAAACAGCAATGTAATACAGTAAGCCTACGCCAATATCTGCGAACTGAAATTTATCAGTAAACGGGATGACTGCAAGCACCATAAATGCTGGCGCGAATGCAATGACAGGCGCTAATATAAACAACGGTTTATCTGCCGCCTTCGGAATACTATCTTCTTTTAGTAGTAGTTTCAAAACATCAGCTACCGTTTGCAGCAGACCGAACCGGCCTCCAACTTGGTTTGGCCCAATCCGCCCTTGCATAAAACCCATCACTTTCCGTTCTGCCAAAATACCATATGTAACGAAACCAAGGACTGCAAATAATAGGAGCACCGCTAATCCGAAAAAAATGAAGAAATTCGTCCAGCTTGAAGGTGATTGTAAGAGTGTTTCAATCATCAGCCATCAACCTCCCCAAGTACAATATCAACTCCACCTAAAATCGTAATTAAATTGGCGATGTTTTCACCCTTTAATAACTTCGGTAAAATTTGCAAATTGTAAAAAGACGGCCTGCGAAACTTCAAACGGTACGGCTCTTTCTTTCCGTCACTAGCAATATAGCAACCAATCTCTCCGCGCGGCGATTCTATACGGACGAACGCTTCTCCTTTAGGCGCCTTAATAATTTTCGGCACTTTCGCCAGCACAGCTCCTTCTTTTGGGAACTGCTGGACTGCTTGCTCAACAATCTTTAAAGACTCCTCAATTTCCTGCATGCGGCAAACGTAGCGATCCCAAGCATCCCCCACGCTCCCAACAGGAATATCAAAATCGAAGCGATCATAAATGGAGTATGGTTCATCCTTGCGAAGATCCCAGTTCACTCCGGTACATCGCAAATTCGCTCCGCTTAAAGAATACGAAATCGCTTCTTCCGCGCTATATGTACCAACACCTTTCACACGATTTAAGAAAATCTCATTACCGCTAACAAGATCATGATAACCTGCCAATTGCTCTCTCATATACGGAACAAACTCTTCCACTTTTTCAATCCAACCGTCCGGCGCATCCCATTTCACACCGCCGACTCTCATATAGTTAAAAGTAAGCCGTGCACCGCATAATTCGTTTAATAAATTAATAATCATCTCTCGCTCACGAAACGCGTACAAAAACGGGCTGACCGCTCCTATATCAAGAAGATTTGTCCCCCACCAAACGAGGTGGCTCGCAATCCTTCCAAGCTCCATCGCAAGCACTCGCAAGTATTCAGCCCGCTCCGGGATTTCAAGCCCCATCATCGTCTCTACAGCATGGCAAATGACGTAATTATTCGTCATGGCCGATAAATAGTCCATTCGATCTGTATAAGGGATAATTTGCGTATACTGTAAGCTCTCTGCAATCTTTTCGGTCCCGCGATGCAAATATCCAATAACCGGTGTAGCTTCTTTAATAATTTCCCCATCAATCTTAATAACAAGCCTGAACACACCATGCGTACTCGGATGCTGAGGACCTACATTCAAAAGCATTTCTTCCGTACGGATCATTTAGCTACACCTCCACATCATACGGTTCATAATCTTTCCTAAGCGGGTGCCCTATCCAATCATCAGGCATTAAAATACGTGATAAATTCGGATGCCCCTTAAATACAATACCAAGCAAATCATACGTTTCCCGCTCTGGCCAATCCGCTCCTTTCCAAAGCGCCGTCACCGATTCTACTTGTGGTGCTTCCCTATCCAGCTTTACTTTCACCGCTACTGACTGTTTCTTTCCATATGAAAATAAATGAACATATACTTCCATATGTGTCACAAAATCCGTCGCATGTAGCTCTGACATGTAATCAAAAGCAAGTCCCTCATGGAATCGCAATGACTCCATCACTTCATAATACTTCGCGGAATCCACCACAAGAGTTGGCACATCCTTTGAAAGTTTATTAATGTAGGAATCTACTAATGCATCCTCTCCTATTTTCCCTTTAATAACTTCAACATACTGATTTAAATACGGTTGATTCACAGATGGCTCTTCCGACTTCGGCTCCTCTTCCTTCTTACCTTCAGCACCCTTTGTCTTTGCCCTTGCAGTCGCTGCCGCTTTTGCTTTTGCGGCTGCTGCTGCCTTCGCCTTCGCTTTGGCCTTTTCTTCTTCCGTTACCTCCTCTGTTCCTTCTCTTTTTTGCTTCGCTAGCGCTGCCGCTTTTGCTTTTGCGGCTGCTGCTGCCTTCGCCTTCGCTTTGGCCTTTTCTTCTTCCGTCACCTCTTCTGTTCCTTCTCTTTTTTGCTTCGCTAGCGCTGCCGCTTTTGCTTTTGCGGCTGCTGCTGCACGTCGTTTTGCTTCTTCTACAGTCATATCGTTATTTTTTGGTAGCGCTTTCTCTTTTTCGCGGTTTTCTTCCTCAAGTTTACTTATTTCCGCATCATGTTTCGCAACAAGACGTTTTCTCGCTTCTTCCTTCGCCCGTCTAGCCGCTTCTTTTTTTAAATCCTCTAAATCTTTATCTGGATTGCTCATTTATTCGTCACCTGCTTCCCTGTCTTTGCCTCGTAACGAATTTTTTCCTTCAATTTATTAATCCCATAAATTAAAGCAGCAGGATTTGGTGGGCAACCAGGGATATACACGTCAACAGGTACAATTTGATCTACACCTTTCACAACAGCGTACGAATTTACATATGGACCACCTGCAGTCGCACAAGATCCCATTGCAATAACCCATTTTGGTTCAGGCATTTGATCATATAAGCGCCGAACAATAGGAGCCATCTTCTTCGTTACCGTTCCCGATACAATCATAACGTCCGATTGCCTTGGTGAAGTCCGAAAAAATGACCCAAATCGGTCTAAATCATAATGTGATGAACCTACTCCCATCATTTCAATGGCACAGCATGCCAGTCCAAATGTCATCGGCCATAAAGAATTGCTCCGTGCCCATCCTTTCAACTGTTCCAATGTAGAAAAAAAGATATTTCGTTCTAATTCCGCTCGCTCATTTGGATGTAATTCCTCAAAATTTATAACCATTGTAACACCTTCTTTTTCCAAGCATACGCTAATCCAACTAGCAACATTACAACAAAGATGAGCATTTCAATCAGTGCAAATAAACCGAGCTTGTCATATGCAACAGCCCATGGATATAAAAATAAAGTTTCTACATCAAAGATGACAAACAATAAAGCAAAAATATAATAACGAGCATGAAACCGAATATTTGCATCATGAAAAGGCTCAATCCCACTCTCATACGTCGTCGCTTTCGCTGCACTTGGTTTGTTTGGACGCAGCATTCTTCCTAATGTAAGAGCCACTACCGGCAGCAATATGCCTAATAGCAAGAAAATCAAAACGATCATATAACTATTTTCATATACACTTGCCATTGTGAAACCCTCCCCCCTGAATTAAGAACAAGTTCACTTAGTAAACAATATGTCCTAGTTGCAGTAATTATTATTTTTAAATTTTTCTAAATAATGCAACTATTTAATTCATTATAGCAAACTTCAAATTCCTATGTCGATATGTTGAGGACAGAAACGAGAATTATTAAAATCTGTTTTTATAACTCGCTATACCTGTGTAAAATAAGTATAGAAATTATATATGTATTTCAAGAAACTACAGAAAATAAAAAGAGGACTTTATATGTATATACCGTGGGTGAAATAAATGAAAAAACAAACACATGTAAGTATTCTTATAAGCATTATATTGTTATCTATATCGATTCATTACGTGGCAATGCCTTTTCTATATGAATACTCATTTCCTTTTCAAATATTGATTGGAATGAGTACCCTATTCATTGATATTATCGCTTGTAGTTATATACTTTATTTTTCAAACATGAAAGAAGGGTTACCTCGTTTATTTTGGACTATTTTATCTGTTGGAACCCTCTCTTATTTCATTGGTGATCTTGTCGTTGCCTATCAACGTTTAATTTTAAAGGACTACTATACATTCGTTGATCTGTCCGACTTTTTTTACCTACTTTTTTTAATTAGCTTTGCGTTGGCTTTTCTATATGAGATCATTTATAACCGAGATTTATTAGAAAAGCTTTTTATGATATGCGATATTTGTATTATTGTTACAGCACAATTCACTTTAAGTTACTACTTACTTATTGAACGCACTATTCACGTTTCTTCAACATCCTATATCGACATATTTGTTCAACTTACCTATCCAATGGCCGATTTGCTCTTTTTTCTCATAGGAATCAATTTGTTATTCAAGCCATTATCCTTATTATCCAAAAGAGTTGGCGCGCTTCTTGGCAGTGCTTTACTTTTATATGCTACTACAGATGCGATTTATGCTTATATTAAATACTTCACACCCGAGTATTCCATGTTTACAGTTACTCCTCTCTATCAAGTAACTTTAGTATTAGTAGCAATCGCCTGTATTCTGCATACAAAAGAACCTGAAAGACAAGAGCAAGTACTATTAACACCTAAACTTGGTGAATCGATCAGATTGTCATTACCTTATATTTCTGTCGTAATGCTTATTGTTTTTATATTAGTTGAATACGTTTTTGCACCTATTGTAGTAATCGGGCTTATGATAACTTTCTCCTTCGTTCTCATACGCCACAGTTTAGTTCGAAAACAAAATAAAATATTATTGCTAGCCCAAATGCAATTCAACTCAGAACTCGAAAAACAAATTGAACTACGTACAGAAGATTTAGTAGAACAAAAAAATGAACTATACCATAACCAACAAATGTTTAAATCTTTATATGAGCATCATCCAGATCCAATCTTCACCTTAGATTTGTACGGTAATTTTCTCAAAGTGAATAACGCGGGTACTACTTTACTCGGTTATCAAACGAATGAATTATTAAATCAACCTTACTATTCACTTATGTATGAAGAAGATTTGGAAGAAATCATTAATGCCTTTCATCGCGTAAAAAAGGGAAAATCTATTTCTTTAGAAATACGGGCATATCATAAAAATAGAGATATTTACTACTTGCACGTTACAGCTGTTCCTATCTTTTTAAAGAATCATATTTCTGGAGTTTATTTAATGATTAAAGATATTACGGAAAGCAAACAACAACAAGAACAAATTAATTTCCTAGCATATCATGATACTTTAACAGAGCTTGCAAATCGCCGTGCATTTCATCAATATGTAGAACAGGCAATTGCTCGATCCGAAATATCAAAAAGGCCTTTTGCTGTTATGTTTCTCGACCTAGACCGCTTTAAGGTTATTAATGATACCCTCGGTCATAGGGTAGGAGACCTTCTATTAATTGCAGTAGCAAAAAGACTCGAAAGAATATCGACACCAAATATGAAGCTTGCCCGGCTAGCTGGGGATGAATTCACAATCCTTATCGAGAATTATAAAAAAAGGCCGGATGTAAAAAAAATAGCTGATGCGATTGTAGCAGCTATGAACGAACCATTCGAAATTGAAAATCAACATTTACAAATCTCACCGAGCATCGGGATTGCAATATATCCTGAAGCAGGTGAAGATCCATTATCAATCTTGCAGCATGCTGATATGGCCATGTACGAAGCAAAAAATAAAGGAAAAAATGGTAGCTCTCTGTACACGAAAGAATTGTATAAAAAAATGGAACGAAAAGCTCGAATTGAAAAAGATTTACCACTCGCTTTAGTAAACGAAGAGTTTTATCTGGTCTATCAACCACAAATTGATATTACGACGAAAAAGATTATTGGTGCTGAAGCATTAATACGCTGGAAACACCCACTCCTAGGTGACATTCCGCCATGTGAGTTCATCCCCATTGTAGAAGAGACTCCACAAGTCATTCCACTCGGTCATTGGGTATTAAAAGAATCTTGTCGCCAGTTAAAAATATGGCATACTTTCGGCTACACAGATTTAAAAATAAGTGTAAACTTATCCGCAAAAGAGTTCCAGCAAGAGAATTTAATCGATAACATTTCACAAATAATAACAGACATTAAAGTCAATCCAAAGCATGTAATACTTGAGTTAACAGAACGAATTGCAATGATTGATGAGAAAGAAACATTATCAAGACTAAAACAATTAAAGGAATATGGTATTCAAACGTCCATTGATGACTTCGGTACCGGCTATTCTTCTCTCGCTTATTTGTCCATTTTCCCTATTGATACGTTAAAAGTACCGAGAGAATTTACACAACTAGCCGATCATCGGCCTGAGGAAAGAGCCATCGTTTCCACTATCCTTTCCCTTGCAAATACTTTAAACCTTTCTGTCGTTGCTGAAGGAATTGAAACAGAAAAACAACTTAAGTTTCTACAAAAGAACAACTGTAAATATATGCAAGGTTACTATTTCAGCAAACCACTTACTAGCCATCAATTTATAAAATTTCTACAAAAAACACCCAGTATGAACCAATAGCTCATACTGGGTGTTTTTATCATGCTATTTGCTGATAGTAAAACGAGTCATCAACGTGAGATGCCCCACTTTATAGTGTCGGAGTTGTTTTCTCGTAATATTCCTCCGCAATCTCTTCATAAAAAGCTGCTGACGTCGTATAAAAATATGGAATTAGCCATAGGAATCCAATCCCTAATGTAATACAACTTAATATAAACCAACCAATAAAGCTTAAACATAAAATGAAATACTCCATCTTATGTCCATCCATCATACGACGGCTTTCTGTAATAGCTTGGTTTATAGAATACTCAGGATGATCATTTATAATAAAGTACGTCATCGCATAAGAAAATGATTTAATAATGCCTGGAATAATAAATAGTAAAAACCATAAGAAAATATAAATGTTTACTACTATATATAATAAAAATGACTTTATAAACTTACTTCCTTCTGTAAACCATCTGAATATATGCCCAATACGCGCTTCCTTTTCACGAATGATATGCAGTGCTAAACAATAACCACCTAGCGTTAATGGACCTACCACCAATATTGTAATAATGTCTACTGAAAGTGAGCCATTTACTTCTTTCCAATCCCAAACCTGAGAGAAAACGAAATCAATACTAAAACTAAACACTGAAATAAGAATCGAAATAAGTAATGTTGCCCCGACAGCTAATCCCCATTTCCCTTCTAATGAATCTAGTGCTTCTCCTTTTAAATCACTAATCATACTCTTCCTCCTATACGTAATAACTCTATTAGTATAGCATGTTCCGACTACAATTCATCTTTTGAAATATAGCGATAAAAATGCGCTGTCGTTGTACTCACATACGGGCTAAGCCAAAGAAAACCTATTCCAAGAGTTAAAATCGCTAAAATACCCCATCCTATAAAACTAAGCCATAAAAGAAACAAATCTAACTTATGTCCCTTCATAAGATGCTTACTTTCTTTCATCGCTTGTGACACACTATACTCTGGATTTTCAACCATTACATAATACGTCATCGCATATGCAAAATAAAGAATGACCATTACAACAAACGAAATAGCTAATAAAATAAAGAAAACAATTATAAATGATGGATTTGCATTCTCATCAAGAAAACCTAATATCCCAAATACAATCGTTCCTAGCATCGGAACCCATGTACCTGTATATAGCAAAATTGCGAGCATAGCCCACATCGTTTTCATCATTCTTTTAAAGCCACGAAATCCTTCAAATAAATAATCCACTCTAGCGTCTTCCCGTTTACTTATTTGTAGAAACACATTCGTATAACCATATGTGGTAATGCCATAAGCCGCATAACTTAAAATTATCATAAGACAGTAAAAAAACCCAAACGTAATAGCAGCTCCAATTGACATCACGTCTTCTTCAATTGAACCAGTTGAAATAGACGCTAAAAGAAATATTATAACTCCTGGAATTAATAGTATAAGCATTACAGCCATTGAAACGACGTAACTTAAAATATGATATAAAATCGTTGATCCAACACCTAGCCCCCATTTTCCTTTTAAAGAGTGCAATGCTTCTCGTTTCATTTCACCGATCATTTCTTCATCCCCTTTATAAATTGTTGTCTATTCTCTACTTATACAAGCATCAATATAATTATACCATTTTTGTAAAATTATCCATAAACTACATAAAAAAATCCGTAAAGGCAAAGCCTTTACGGATTTTTTATTTCATATCAGAAACGTTTAAACGGTTCACGGCACGTTGTAATGCCATTTCTGCACGTTTAAAGTCAACATGTGCTTGTTTATCTTGCATACGTTGCTCAGCGCGACGCTTCGCTTCATTTGCACGATGGATATCGATATGGTTTGCTTCTTCAGCAGATGATGATAATACAGTTACTTTATCTGGACGAACTTCGATAAAGCCACCGCTTACTGCTACATAATCAGTGTGTCCACCATGTTTCAGACGAACTGCACTAATTTTTAACGGTGCAACAGTTGGAATGTGACCTGGTAAGATCCCCATTTCCCCACTCTCTGCTTTTACACTTACCATTTCTACTTCTTTTTCGTAAACCGGTCCATCAGGAGTTACAATACTGACTGGAAATGTCTTCATACTTCGTCCCTCCTAAGGCCTTACGCCATCATTTTCTTCGCGTTTTCAATAACTTCTTCAATGCCACCAACTAAACGGAATGCATCTTCTGGAAGGTCATCATATTTTCCTTCTAGAATTTCTTTGAAACCACTAACTGTATTTTTTACAGGTACATAAGAACCCTTTTGACCTGTAAACTGCTCAGCTACGTGGAAGTTTTGAGATAAGAAGAATTGAATACGACGAGCACGATGTACAACTAACTTATCTTCTTCAGATAACTCATCCATACCTAAGATAGCGATGATATCTTGAAGCTCTTTGTAACGTTGTAAAGTTTGCTGTACTTGACGAGCCACTTCATAATGCTCTTCTCCTACGATTTCTGGCGAAAGTGCACGAGATGTAGATGCTAATGGATCTACGGCTGGGTAAATACCCATTTGTGTTAAACGACGCTCTAAGTTTGTTGTTGCATCTAAGTGAGCGAACGTTGTAGCTGGTGCTGGGTCAGTATAGTCATCGGCTGGTACATATACTGCTTGGATAGACGTGATAGACCCTTTATTTGTAGATGTAATACGCTCTTGTAATTGACCCATTTCTGTTGCAAGTGTTGGTTGGTAACCTACCGCAGATGGCATACGACCAAGAAGGGCAGATACTTCAGAACCCGCTTGCGTGAAACGGAAGATGTTATCGATGAACAATAGTACGTCTTGTCCTTGCTCATCACGGAAATGCTCAGCCATTGTTAAACCTGTTAATGCAACACGTTGACGTGCTCCAGGTGGCTCGTTCATTTGTCCGAATACCATCGCAGTTTTCTTGATTACGCCAGAATCGCTCATTTCGTGGTATAAGTCATTACCCTCACGAGTACGCTCACCTACACCAGCGAATACAGAGATACCACCGTGCTCTTGTGCGATGTTGTTAATTAATTCCTGAATTAATACTGTTTTACCTACACCGGCACCACCGAATAGACCGATTTTACCACCCTTAATGTAAGGAGCAAGTAAGTCTACTACTTTAATACCAGTTTCAAGAATTTCTACTTTAGTAGATAATTCTTCGAATGCAGGTGCTTGACGGTGAATTGGATCACGGTGTACATCCGCAGGAAGTTCACCATCTAAGTCAATTGCATCACCTAATACGTTGAATACACGACCAAGTGTTACATCACCAACTGGTACAGAGATTGCTTTACCAGTATCTTCTACTTCTGTGCCACGAACAAGTCCATCTGTGGAAGACATCGCAACTGTACGAACTGTGTCATCACCTAAATGAAGTGCAACTTCAAATGTTAAGTTAATGCTTGCTCCGTTTTCGTTGCTTTGTTTTACCGTAAGGGCGTTGTAGATTTCTGGTAGCTTTCCGCCATCAAACTTAACGTCTACAACCGGACCCATGATTTGCGTAACGCGCCCTTTATTCATCGGGTTCCCTCCTAGCTTTCTTTTAATTAGCCAGCTTTCTAAGAGAAGTCGGCTTTTAATTTTTTATTAGTTTAGCTTATGCGACTCTTTTGACAGAGCCGCTTCCACTTTTTATTGAATCTAGCTCCGGTGGCTAGAAGGGTCGGTCATTTCACCCCTTCCTACGAGGCAAAGAACGCCTCTTTGTCAGGAGTTCCAATGCCCTCCCCTTCTGAGCAAGCCACCTACGCTTTTTAATACTATTCTAACGCTGCCGCTCCACCAACGATTTCCGTAATTTCTTGCGTAATCGCTGCTTGACGTGCACGGTTGAATGAAAGTGTAAGTGAATCGATAACTTCCATTGCGTTGTCTGTAGCACTCTTCATTGCTGTCATACGCGCCGCGTGCTCACTTGCTTTACCGTCTAGTAATGCACCGTACACTAAGCTTTCTGCGTATTGTGGCAATAGTACTTTTAAAATTTCTTCTTCAGAAGGTTCGAATTCATAAGCTGTCGTCGGTTTGTCAGACGCCACATCAGTAAGCGGTAAAATTTTATTTTCTGTTACTTCTTGTGAAATTTTACTTACGTAATGGTTGTAGTAAATGTACAGCTCATCATAAGCACCATCTGCGAACATCGCAATTGCTCGAGAAGCAAGATCTTTAATATCAGTAAATGATGGGTGGTCAGATAATCCAACTACTTCATCAATGATGTTAAAGCCGCGACGTTTTAAATAATCACGTCCTAGTCGTCCAAGCACAATAATTGAATATTGGTTTGAATCCATATTATGACGTTCACGAACTACGTTACTTACCGTACGTAATACGTTACTGTTATAACCACCTGCTAGTCCGCGATCAGATGTAATAACGATGTATCCTGTACGCTTTACAGGACGCGCATTTAGCATTGGATGATTAATTCCTTTACTTCCTTGCGCAATGCTCGCTACTACTTCTTGAATCTTTTCCATATACGGAACGAAAGATTTAGCATTTTGCTCTGCACGGTTTAACTTAGATGCAGATACCATCTCCATCGCTTTCGTAATTTGACTCGTTTTCTTTGTCGAGGTAATCTTCGCTTTTATATCGCGTAAAGATGCCACAGGTTTTCACCACCTTTTTTCCGGAAGTTGGCACGATTAGTAAGAATCCTCTTCCTAATCTACGTTGCAAGATATTCTTGCTCATGATTGAAGGAAAAGAATAGGTGCACCTACTCTTTTCCTTTACATAACCGTCAGCAATCTCAAAGCCTGAGATGCCTTTTATATATTATCTAGCTTCGGCGGCTTGTACGAGCCGCTTACGCTTTTATTATTCAGAAGCTACGAATACTTTTTTAAATCCGTTAATTGCTGCTGCAAATTTGTCGTCATCCGCAAGTTTCTTAGTTGTGCGGATTTCTTCTAATAAGTCAGTCGCATTAGAATCTAACCAAGCATGGAATTCTTCTTCGAAACGAGTGATATCTACTACTGGGATATCATCTAGGAATCCACGTGTTAAAGCGTAAAGAATGATAACTTGTTTCTCTACACGTAACGGTTTGTGTAATCCTTGTTTTAATACCTCAACTGTACGAGCACCACGGTTTAGTTTCGCTTGAGTTGCTTTATCAAGGTCAGAACCGAACTGAGCGAACGCTTCTAACTCACGGTAAGATGCAAGGTCAAGACGAAGTGTACCTGATACTTTACTCATTGCTTTAATCTGAGCAGATCCACCTACACGAGATACAGAAGTACCCGCATCGATCGCTGGACGTACGCCAGAGAAGAATAGGTCAGATTGTAAGAAGATTTGTCCATCCGTAATAGAGATTACGTTTGTTGGGATGTATGCTGATACGTCCCCTGCTTGTGTTTCGATGAAAGGTAGTGCAGTTAAAGAACCGCCGCCTCTTGCATCACTTAATTTTGCTGCACGCTCTAATAAGCGAGAATGTAAGTAGAATACATCCCCTGGATAAGCTTCACGACCTGGAGGACGACGTAATAGTAATGACAGCTCACGGTAAGCCGCTGCTTGTTTTGATAAGTCATCATATACTACTAATACGTGTTTACCATTGTACATGAACTCTTCACCCATTGTTACACCAGCATAAGGAGCTAAGTATAATAATGGAGCTGGTTGAGAAGCAGATGCAGTTACAACGATTGTGTAATCTAATGCACCGTGCTTACGTAGTGTTTCTACTACGTTACGTACAGTTGATTCTTTTTGTCCGATAGCTACATAGATACAAATCATATCTTCATCTTTTTGGTTAATGATTGTATCAAGTGCAACTGCTGTTTTACCTGTTTGGCGGTCACCGATGATTAACTCACGTTGTCCACGGCCAATTGGTACAAGAGCATCGATCGCTTTAATACCTGTTTGAAGTGGCTCATGAACAGATTTACGATCCATTACACCTGGTGCTGGACTTTCGATTGGACGAGTGTTTGTTGTATTGATTGGGCCTAAACCATCAACTGGTTGACCTAATGGGTTTACAACACGACCGATTAGTTCTTTTCCTACTGGTACTTGCATGATGCGACCAGTACGACGAACTTCATCACCTTCACGGATTTCTGTGTAAGGTCCTAAAATGATAATACCTACGTTGTTTTCCTCTAAGTTTTGTGCTAGCCCCATAACGCCGTTAGAGAACTCTACAAGTTCACCAGCCATAACGTTATCAAGACCATGAGCACGCGCGATACCGTCACCAACTTGGATAACTGTACCAACATCACTAACTTCGATTTCAGACTGATAGTTCTCGATTTGTTGCTTTATCAGTGCGCTAATTTCTTCAGCTCTGATGCTCATGTGCTTCACCCCTATCTATTCTTCATTAATTCACGCTGAATACGTGCTAATTTTCCTTGTAAACTTCCATCATAAATGCGATTTCCAATACGTACTTTAATGCCGCCTAGTAAATCTTCATCTACAACATTTTTTACGCGAATTGCATCTTTTCCCGTTCTCTTTGCAAATGCTTCTGCAATGTTAAGCTTCTCTTCTTCTGATAGAAGACGAGTAGAATATACAGTTGCGTCCGCTACGTTACGTTCTTCATTAGCAAGAACAACATATTCATCTGCAATTTCAGGTAAGATATCAATACGTTTGTTATCAATTAAAATATATAACGTATTTAAAATAGATTCAGAAACAGATCCGAATACGTTTGCAAGAAACGTTTTCTTCTGCTCTTTTGAAATGTTCGGTTGCGTTAAAAAGCTATGTAGTTCTCCGTTCTTTACATAAACGTTTTGTACAAGGCGTAATTCCTCTTCAAACATTTCTAATACGTGTTTTTCTTTAGCAATTTTAAAAAGAGCGACAGCATAACGTTTTGCTACAATCCCATTGCTCATCGCGCTTCTCCTACTTCTTTAATATAATCGCGAATTAACTTCACTTGATCTTCTTCTTTTAATTCTTTTTCAATTACTTTAGAAGCAATTTGAACAGATAAAGAAGCAACTTGTTCTTGTAAAGCAGCAATCGCTTGCTCTTTTTCGCGTTGAATTTCTTGTACAGCAGATGCTTTAATTGATTCTGCTTCTTCTTTCGCAGCAGCAACAATAACATCTTTTTGATCTACAGCTTGTTTTTTCGCTCTTTCGATTAACTCTTGTGCTTCAACACGTGATTGTTTTAACATTTCACGTTGTTCTTCTACTAACTTCTTCGCTTCAGCGTTACTTCTTTCTGCAGCGTCGATTTCATTAGTAACATGCTCTTCACGTTCTTTCATAATTCCCATTAAAGGACCCCACGCAAATTTGCGTAGCATTACTAATAGAAGTAAGAAAATGAACAATGTATAAGCAATCGTTCCAAATGGAATGGCAGCCCCTAATAATAAAGTTGGCACAAGGATTCACTCCCTTCAAAATATCTAAATTGATCATATGAAAAAAAAAGACATACGTTTCGTCATAAAGCAATGGCGAAGAAAGTTCAAAAAACACTCTTCGCCATCTATGTAAGGGGAGTCTCCCTTATTTGTTCATTACGATGAAAGCAATAACTACACCGATGATTGGAAGTGCCTCAACTAAAGCAACCCCGATGAACATAATTGTTTGAAGTGCGCCTTTTAATTCTGGTTGACGAGCAACACCTTCGATTGTACGTGATACGATAAGACCGTTACCAATACCTGCACCTAATGCTGATAAACCAATTGCAATTGCAGCTGCGATTACACCTAAACTCATTTAATTTGTCCTCCTTTGTATTATAAAAAAATAAATTTTTTCTTACTTAAATTATATTAATGGTCATGGCTTACTTTATGAGCCATATAAACCATCGTTAACATTACGAAAATAAACGACTGGATTGAACCAACGAATACGCTGAATCCCATCCATGCTAACATCGGTACAAGCGCACCTAATGCTCCAAGGACTGTCGTCCCGCCTAACTTAGCAAGTAATCCTAATAAGATTTCACCTGCATAAATGTTACCGAATAAACGGAGACCTAACGTTAATGTGTTAGCAAACTCCTCAATAACCTTTAATGGGAATAAGAATTTCATAGGTTGGAAATAACCTTTAACGTATTCTTTCGTACCCTTCATCTTAATTCCATAATAATGGGTGAGGGTAACTACCATCACGGCTAATGTTAATGTAACTGCTGGATCAGACGTTGGTGATCTCCACCATGCAATATGTTCGCCAGCCTCAACTGTTGAATACATGAATGGTAAACCAAGGAAGTTCGATACGATGATAAACATGATAAGCGTAACGCCAAGCGTTAAGAATCGTCCACCTGTTTTCCAGTCCATCGTACTATTGATAATCCCTTTCACGAAGTCAAACACCCATTCCATGAAATTTTGCATTCCTGTTGGGCGAAGAGCTAAACTGCGAGTTCCAATAACAGCGATTACGAAAACAATAACTGCTGCTACAGTAACCATCATCACTGATGACAAATCGAACGTTAAACCTAGAAATTCAACTAATTTACCGTGTTCCACTAGTAATTCACCTCTCTTCCCTGCTCTTATACTCTAAATAAAGAAAATCTATGATCATGACAAGGTATCCTGTCAGCAATCCTACACCTAGGCCCCACATCGCAATTAACTCTTGATATTTGGCTGCAAATAAAATTAATAATCCAATCGTCGCGAACCTTGAATATGTACTTACCGCTGTTGCTTTAAACTTCACGTTTTCTCCATTTGTCACGCGATCTAATAGCTTGTCTGTTCTACGTGCAATGATGCGCAAACTAAGAAAACTGAAAATCGTTCCGATAATCAGCCCAAGAAATACATCCTTGTAAGAGGTGAATCCCCATCCTAGCACTAGAAGCGCAAGCAAGTAGTACATATATTTCTTTTGTCTTTGGACAAGTCCATGTACGTCTATCATCATTGCTCTCCCGAATAGTAATGTCGAATGAGTCGAATCATTGCGTATACCCCTGTTCCTAACCCGAGTAATAACCCTATAATAAGAAACAATGGAAACGTTCCAACCTTATTATCAATCCACTGCCCACCAAAGATTCCAACAAGAATAGAACCGACTAACTGAGCAAGAATACCTGACATTAAAGCATAAGCTTTTATATGGCTGCGATCGTTTTTTTGCAAGGATTCATCCCTCCAATATGTAACCCTCATTCACGATGTGTTAATAATAACTCATTTTTTTGCATAAATCCTATACAAAATAAAAAGTTTACATTTTCGTCACGGAATGGATGTATTTTTGTCACTGAAAGCCCTACCATCTATCCCCGTTGTTAGCATACAATAGGGTATTAACAGTGTCAACGAGAAATCGTAAAAAATCAAAAAATTTGAGTATTAGTCATTTCCTCCCAAAAATGAAAACGTTCCCCTTCTAAATACTGGTTAGAGATATGCAATTTCTAACAGTTTTCTCTTTATAATAGAAGGGAATGTTCACAAGTTTGTCACTATTATATTTTTAAGATATAACGCTTTCCTTCCATAATATAGTGCTCTTTAGACGTAAGACTTCTATATTATATGTGATGTGTATGCAACTTATGTTGTATATACTATGTATATTTATCCCCCTCCCCTACCTCAACGAGGCGCAAAAAAACGAGAGGGGAATCCCCTCTCGTCAGTTGTCTTACTTCGTTCCGAATAAACGGTCACCAGCATCACCAAGACCTGGTACTACATATCCGTGGTCATTTAATTTCTCATCTAATGCTGCTACATAAATATCAACATCAGGATGTTCTTCTTGTACTACTTTTACTCCTTCTGGAGCTGCAACGATACACATTAATTTAATTTGTTTTGCACCGCGCTTTTTCAGAGAGTTAATTGCTTCAGCCGCAGAACCACCTGTTGCTAGCATCGGATCTAGTACGATAAAGTCACGCTCTTCTACATCCGTTGGAAGTTTCACATAGTATTCTACCGGTTGCAATGTTTTAGGGTCACGGTATAAACCAACGTGCCCTACTTTTGCTGCTGGAATTAATTTCAGAATTCCATCAACCATGCCTAAACCTGCACGTAAAATCGGAATTAAACCAAGTTTTTTACCAGCGATCACTTTTGTTGTCGCTTTGCTTACAGGTGTTTCAATTTCAATGTCTTTAAGTGGAAGATCGCGAGTAATTTCGAAAGCCATTAAGCTTGCTACTTCGTCCACTAATTCACGAAAATCTTTCGTACCTGTATTCTTATCGCGAATATATGTAATCTTATGTTGAATTAACGGGTGATCAAATACATACAGTTTTCCCATGTGAATCTCTCCTTTAGATGATATTCATGCGTTTGCACGCTTTTTTACACTATTTACGATTGTAAAGAAAACGCTACTAATATTCAAGGGCAAATTTGGCAAAATCATGATTTTACAATGAATCTATCTAGTATCTTTACCAATTATGGGAGCTGTATCCTTCATTATATCGCCAAAATTTATTCATCATTTGTATACATACTTAAAGAACAATATATGTCCAAAAAAAAAGACTGCCAAAACAATTACGTCTCAGCAGTCTTCTTTAATCTATTATAGATCTGTGTACATTGGGAATTTGCTCGTTAGCGCTTCTACACGCTTACGTGCTTCTTCTAATGCAGCTTCATTTTCATGATTTTTTAATGTATAAGCAATAAGTGACGCAATTTCATCCATTTCTTCTAAACCGAAACCACGAGATGTTACAGCTGCCGTACCGATACGTACACCGCTTGTTACAAATGGGCTTGCTGTTTCAAATGGAATTGTATTTTTGTTCACTGTAATACCAACTTCATCTAATACGTGCTCTGCTACTTTACCTGTGATTTCTAAGTTACGAACATCAATTAAAATTAAATGATTATCTGTTCCTCCAGAAACAAGTGTAAGTCCTTCTTTTTGAAGGCCTTCAGCTAAGCGATTCGCATTATTAATGATATTTTGTGCATATGTTTTAAACTCATCTTGTAGTGTCTCACCAAATGCAACAGCTTTTGCAGCAATTACGTGCATAAGTGGACCACCTTGAATACCAGGGAAGATTGATTTATCAATTTGTTTTGCAAATTGCTCTTCACATAAAATCATACCACCACGTGGACCACGTAATGTTTTATGTGTTGTCGTTGTAACGAAATGTGCATGTGGTACTGGGTTTGGATGTAAACCAGCAGCTACTAAACCAGCGATATGTGCCATATCAACCATAAAGTATGCACCCACTTCATCTGCAATCTCACGGAATCGTTTGAAATCGATAACACGAGGATATGCACTTGCACCTGCAACGATTAATTTTGGTTTATGTTCTTTCGCTTTTGCTAATACATCATCGTAATTAATACGGTGAGATTCAGCATCCACGCCATATTCTACGAAATTATATTGTACTCCACTGAAGTTAACAGGGCTTCCGTGTGTTAAGTGACCACCATGAGATAAATTCATACCAAGTACTGTATCGCCTTGCTCTAAAATCGTGAAGTATACTGCCATGTTCGCTTGCGCACCAGAATGTGGTTGAACATTTACATGCTCTGCACCAAAAATTTCTTTCGCGCGATCACGTGCGATATCTTCTACTACGTCTACGTGCTCGCAGCCACCATAGTAACGTTTTCCAGGATATCCTTCAGCATACTTATTCGTTAAAACAGAACCTTGCGCCTCCATTACTGCTTCACTTACGAAGTTTTCCGAAGCAATTAACTCAATCTTTGAACGCTGTCTTCCTAGTTCTGCCTCAATTGCAGCAAATACCTTTTCATCTTGACGTTTTAAATGATCCACCAAAATCCCCCTTTTCTGAACGAATTACATCGATTCCCAATAGTTTTTTCTCATTTATTCAGAAAAAACGAAAATTCAGGTTGTAATTCTTTCGAACCTTCATGTTTTCAACTACATTCTAACATGACTTTCTATATCATAAAAGAAAAAAAAGACCGAAAATCGGTCTTTTCTTTCTTCTATGATAAAGTCAGACAACATACCTCGTTCGTAGGATAAAGTGCAACTTTAACGGCAAATGCTAGTCTCTTCAGCCGCCGCATAAACAGCACGTGCTCCACCAATTAATTTTCCACGTGTTGTTGCCATCGTTACATGCGCACTTCCAATTTCCTTCACACTTGTACGAACCGGAACAGCTACATGCTTTAAATGCATACCGATAAATGTATCACCAATATCCATTCCCGCATCCGCTTTAATAAACTCAATTACTACCGGATCTTTCAAATTATGATAAGCATATGTTGCTAATGCACCACCCGCTGATCTAACAGGCGTAACTGTTACAATTTCAAATTGATATTTCATTGCCAACTCTCTCTCAACTACTAAAGCACGGTTTAAATGCTCACAACATTGAAACGCCAACTCAATACCTGTTTGCTGTTGAAATTGTTTTAACTCAGAAAAAATCGCCTCTGCTACTTCCATCGTTCCTGATGTTCCAATTCTCTCTCCTAGCACTTCGCTCGTACTACACCCAACTACAAAAATTTGACCACTTTGTAATGAAGCTTGTTCTTGGAAATCAGAAAGCGAAATTTGTAGCTGTTCTCTTACCTTTACGATTTCTGTCATTACGCCTCTTCCTTTCACAGGTTGGTTCACCAAATTATATTTCATACTACTTCTAGTTAGAATCTATTACTTTGCTTCGTATGTTTTAATTTTTCCTACGCGGTTTTCGTGACGGCCACCTTCATAGTCAGTTGTTAACCAAATTTTTGCGATATCACGAGCTAGACCAGCACCAATTACACGCTCGCCCATTGCTAACATGTTAGTGTCATTATGCTCTCTCGTTGCTCTCGCGCTGAAAGTATCATGAACTAACGCACAACGAATACCATTTACTTTGTTTGCAGCAATAGACATACCGATGCCTGTCCCACAAACTAAAATACCACGATCTACTTCGCCATTCGCTACCATTTCCGCTGCTGGAAACGCAAAATCAGGGTAATCAACAGAACCAGCTTCACATTCACAACCTAAATCAATATATTCAATATTTAACTCTTCTAATAAACTTACAAGTTCTTTACGGATATTCATACCGCCGTGATCAGATGCTACTACTACTTTCATTTTTACCCCTCCAAAGTTTCAATCCATTATCTTCATTTCTCACTCGATACCTTAAGGGTACGAAGTGATCTCCAATATCGTATTATACACGAAACATCAACCTTCTGAATGTTTTTTCAGTAAAGTTTGTACAAGTTTTTCCATCTCTTCTAACGTTTCTTTATAAGTAGAAAGTGAACCGCCAAATGGATCTGAAATATCTTTACTTATCCCCTCAGTTACTCCATATAATGTATCCACTTTCTTTTCAACGCTCGGATAATGTCCAAGGACAATTTGCCTATGATTTTCCGTCATTGTTACTACAATATCAGCCCAATCAAGCAAAGCTTCATTTACTTGCTGCGCGGCATGATCGATTGCAATTCCCTTTTCAGCTAAAGCTTCCTTTGCATATACCGACGCATCAATTCCAGGATAGGCGAAAACACCAGCAGATTGCACTTCAAACTTACCTTCTCCATGATGACGAAGTAACGCTTCAGCCATCGGGCTACGGCATGTATTTCCAG
This sequence comes from Bacillus basilensis, assembly GCF_921008455.1. NCBI lineage: Bacteria > Bacillati > Bacillota > Bacilli > Caryophanales > Bacillaceae > Bacillus > Bacillus basilensis. The sequence goes on from NZ_CAKLBZ010000001.1 coordinate 5,301,412, forward strand.
TACAAATAAATAACACTCGTTTCATCCAAACCCACCCCTTTTCTTCTTTTCCTACCTTTTATCATAACGTACATAAGAATAGAACAAAAGAAATGTGAATATACAAAAAGCGCATTTCTCTTATATTTTTTCTAAGAAAAATGCGCCTTATCCACATATATGTGAAACCCTATTTCCAAGTGCCTAGAGTATTTTAACATACATAGTAATCGTACTACAAAATAAAACAAAATAAGGAATCCATTTCATACGAAACGGATCCCTCTTATACAATAATTATTTCATTGTAACTTTCATTACTTCTGTTGAACCTTTTGTAGCTGTTACGCCTACAGTTGTCTTAATAGAATCAGCTGCATCTGTGTTTGTAATAACGATTGGAGTAATTGTACTTTTCGCTTTTTCACGAATTAATTCTAAGTCGAATGAGATTAATTTATCTCCAGCTTTTACAGCTTGGCCTTCAGAAACGTGAGCTTCGAAACCTTCGCCTTCCATTTTTACAGTTTCTAATCCAACGTGGATTAAAATTTCTGTACCGTTTTTCGCTTTAATTCCGATAGCATGTTTTGTGTGGAATAATTGTACGATTTCACCATCAACTGGAGATACAACTACACCTTCAGTAGGATCGATTGCAACACCGTCACCCATCATACGACCTGCGAATACTGGATCTGGTACTTCTTCAATATTTTTCACTGCTCCAGTTAATGGAGCTACGATTGTTTCTTCATTTGTTTTTGAACCAAGACCGAATAATTTTTTAAACATAGGATAGTCCTCCTTATAATTTACCTAAAAGTTTATAGGGCAATCCCTAGTAAAGATCGGGATACATGTAAGACTTCATACTTCGAATATTATACTATAAAAACGCTTTCGAAATAAATTACGTCATTACTAATAGACTCTTATTGTAGCTCTTTGCAAAATTCCAGTCAATTCTGATTGTCTGAATAACAATAAGAAAATTAACTTCTACTTATATTTTCTCTTTTTTTATCCGACTTGTCTAGAGGTCTTTACTACATTTTGTTTTTTGTTGTTAATTTGTAAAATTAATTTCAAACTTTTTTCGAAATCTACTTGACTAAAGTAAGTAACTATTTTATTATTACTTACATAAGGTAAGTTAATAACTTTTAGGAGGTTTTCAAAAATGATGGATTTCGGTCTTCTTATTATTCGTCTTATTATAGGTATTACATTCATGGGTCATGGTGCTCAAAAATTATTTGGTTGGTTCGGCGGTTACGGTTTAAAAGGAACAGGCGGCTGGATGGAATCAATCGGTTTACGCCCTGGTGTATTCATGGCATTTATGGCTGGCGCAACTGAATTATTAGGTGGTTTCTTATTCGCATCAGGTATTTTCACTGCAATTGGTTCATTATTTATCGTTGGAACAATGTTAATGGCAATCTTCACTGTTCACGGAAAAAATGGTTACTGGGTAACCCAAAACGGATATGAATACAACTTAATGTTAATCGCCGTTGCTATCGGGGTAGCTTTAATCGGACCTGGTGCATACGTTTTATTATAATTTTTATCTTGAACTCGAGATTATTTAGACGGAACTTACTTCATTGTGGTTGAAGTAAGTTCTTTTTATGTAATAAAAATATTATTTTCAGCAGGAGTTTTCCACTAACATCTTGTAAACAAACAATAAGTCGTCATATTTAGAAAGGGGATTTCAAGCATGTTATCCATTAATCCAAATGAACAATCGGAAAAAGAGAATTACAAATTATTAACGGGAAGTATCATTCCACGCCCTGTCGCATTCGTTACTTCTGTAACAAAAGACGGCGTATTAAACGGAGCACCATATAGTTATTTCAATATTGTCGCTGCTAATCCACCACTTATCTCAGTTTCTGTACAACGAAAAGCTGGAGAAAGAAAGGATACTTCCCGAAACGCAATTGAAAAAGGGGAATTTGTCGTACATATCTCTGATGAATCATATGTAGCGGCAATTAACGAAACAGCAGCTAATCTCCCGCCAAATGAAAGTGAAATTGAACTAGCAAAACTAACACCAATTGAAAGTGATGTCATCTCCGTTCCAGGTGTAAAAGAAGCAAATATTCGAATGGAATGCGTACTAGAACGCGCAATTCCTCTTGGCGGAACAGAAGACTCACCGGCTTGCGATCTATTAATCGGACGCGTCGTTCGTTTCCACGTCGCAGAACACCTATACGAAAATGGACGCATTCATGCAGAAGGACTAAAACCAGTAAGCCGCCTAGCAGGACACAACTACGCAAAACTAGGCGAACAATTTGAATTGGTGAGGCCAGTTTAAAAGTGGACGCGGCTCGTTCAGAAATCGCAGGGCACTTTAAGCTCTCGACCTTGAAGCGATTTTTACTTCGAGCGAGAGAGCGAAATGACCGGAGATTCTAGCCGCTGGAGCTGGATAATATCTAAAAGCGAAGACAACTCAATTACTTCCTTCACTTAAACATAAAAATCCCCTGCTAAATAGCAGGGGATTTTTTTCATTGTAATTCTTCCTTCTTCTCTTCTAAAGTAGGCACTTTCTCTTTTTTCGGTTTCCCAAGCTTAATAACTAAGAAATATAGGGCAAGCAATGTAATCAGAAAAACAATTAAAAACGGGTATGGAGAATAAAAAGCACGCGCTGCCTCCGTTTTTCCCGCCACAAACTTCAATGACTCAATATCTAAAAACTCAGCAAACATTTGTACACCGAGCATACTAAACCAAAAGACAAAGAAACTAATAATAATACCAAAAACTTGCTTCAATCTCGTCATTCATCTCATCCTTTCTATATGTGTAATTTTTTAGCGCAATCATTATAGTACAAACAAAACTATGCACAGAAAGGAACTATTTTACTATTCGCGAATTAACTTAATCCAACCTAAAATTGAAATTTGCAAAATAACACCCCAAATAATAAGCAGTCGTAACCATCTAGGAAAAAAAGTTACAAATTGAATGTACCATTCCAATAACTTTTTCATAGCGCCCTCCCCCTTAAAATTATATAGGAAAAAGGAGATATAATCCAAATCCAACCAGAATGATACCACCTACTATCTCACCGTATGTACCGAGCATATCTTTCGCATGCCTACCAATGAATAAACCAATCCACGCTAATAACATACTAACAAATCCAAAAAGTAATATCGTAATAATTGTCTGTGCTCCGTAGATACCAAGACTAAGCCCTACTGAAAAACTATCTATACTAACGCCAAATGCAAATACGAATAAGCTAATTCCAATAGGGGCCGTTCTAGTCTCTTCATTCTCCAATATAGAGGAATATACAATATAAAATCCTAGTCCAATTAATAAAATAGCACCTGCAAAATGTGCAATGTCTCCATACTTCTCTGATAAAAAACGACCTAATACCATCCCTATAAATGGCATGATAATATGAAATATCCCTATCGTCATACCGATATACAGGATTTGTCTTACCTTTAAGGTCATCATTCCCATACCAAGACTCACCGAGAATGCATCCATTCCTAAGGCGAATGCCATAATTATTAAAGGTATTAGCTGTTCAAACGTCATTCATGTCCCTCCTCGGACGTGCTACTTCAAAATATGCTTATCCGAGGAGAAATATTCTGTTTGCTAATCGTACCTTATGATTCAGTAATAATCTGATGTCCTGCCGCTTTTGTTAAGCGATTCATAATCGCATTTCCTATTCCTTCATCCGGGAATGATTCACTAAAAATAACATCCACATCACTTGCATCAAACGTTCTAAGTACATCATATAATTTAGTCGCAACGCTAGCTAAATCGCTTCGAACACCACAAGATAATACAACATCCGCGCTATATATATGCTGATACTCTTCTGTCGTTAATACGCCCACCTTGAATCCTTCTTCCTTCTTCTCATCCACAAGGTGCTGAATAAACTCACGTGACCCTTCAACAATACTAAGTGGCGCTTTCGGTGCATAATGTGTATATTTCATTCCGGGTGATTTCGGTTTTTCTTTCTCGTCCTTTAAAGCCGGATCTAAAGAAACCGTACCGATCACCGCTTCCAATTGTTCTTTCGTAATTCCACCTGGGCGTAGTATCGTCGGAATAGCGCTAGTACAATCAATTACAGTCGATTCGACGCCAACTCCTGTTGCACCACCATCTACAATACCTGCGATTTTTTCATTTAAATCTTCATATACGTGAGACGCTAGCGTCGGACTTGGACGCCCAGAGCGATTCGCACTTGGTGCCGCAACAGGTACATTGGCCTCTTCAATAAGAGCAAGCGCTACTGGATGATCAGGCATTCTTACTCCAACCGTATTAAGTCCTGCCGTCACCTTCTCTGAAATCCCTTCTTTTCTAGGTAAAATAATTGTTAACGGTCCTGGCCAAAAATGTTCCATTAACTTCTCTGCAACTGGCGGAATTTCCGTCACAATTCCATCTAATTGCGATTTTGTACCGATGTGGACAATAAGTGGATTATCACTCGGTCTTCCTTTCGCTTCAAAAATTTTCGCGATTGCTTCATCATTCATTGCGTTCGCACCTAGTCCATATACCGTTTCTGTAGGGAAGGCAATCGCTTCATTTTCCCTTAATAATTTTGCTGCTTCTTGTAATTGTGGATAATATTTTTTTCTTTCCACAACATTATCCACAACCCACATATTTGTATGCATTTTTTCCCACGTCCTTTTCTGCCATGAAATACTTGTCTATTTTTAGTTTACTATGAGATTTATCCAAAAGACAAACAAGGTTTATCCACAAAATGTGGATAAACCTAATTAATCCGTGGATAACTTTGTGAATAGCTGACAATTTAGTATTATTGCATTTGGCTCTTTTATATTTTTACAAAAGTGTTCCAACTGTCGAATTCCCTCTGGTACATTTTCTTTCTCTATAGTGAAAAAGTCAAAAAACTGAAAGATTGTTATAGATTGTGGATGATTTGTTAGTAAGTACAATTGTCGAATATTTTTTTCTTTCATATACTGCAAAAACATTTCAAAAAAATATAAGAAAGTCTGTTTATCCACATTAGGTGTGAATAAACAAGAACGAATAAGTGCATTTTCTTCACTTTGTTCATATCCAATGACAGCCCGTATTTCTTCCGCCTCTTCCAAAATCATAAATTGCGCGTACAACTCATTTATTTTATCATCTTTTTTATTAGCTTGTCCGAAAAAAGAATGCAATCTTTCCACATCTGCTTTCGTAGCAAAATATACCTTCTTCATAGTAAATCCCTCCTCTTTTTTATATATGAGAAGGGATCTACTAATAGTACTATTTAGAGAATAAAGATGTAAAAGCCTCTACAATAAACAACTTAACTTCCGGCTTTTCTTCTTCCTCCTCTACTTTTACATACTTATTTTGCTTTTCTTGTTTTTGTTCCACAGGTTTCTCCACTTTTTCCACAGTTTTTGTTTCCTCTTTACTTACAGATTGTTCTTCTACTTTCGTTTCATTTTTTACTACTTTCTTTTCAGAAGCTGTTACTTTTTTTGCAACTTCCTGCTTTACAACTTTCTTTTCTTTCACCTCATCCTCTTTTTTCTCTTCTGTATCTACTACTTCCTCATCTATTTGTTTTACCTGCTCCTCTTCAGAAGATTCAGCCTTGACAACATGTTCTTCTTTCCTTACAGCTGTACCACTTGAAAAATCTAGGAAACACATCGGTGGAAACAATACACACCACCAGTTTGCCCCTTCACCTTCTCCAATTGTAATCAATACCGCCTCATATTCCCCTGCTGGATAAATAAAATTCCCATATACCTTTGTAGGAAACTTTACATTCTTACTGAATTTCACTTGAAATGAATCTTTACTTCCTTCTTTTTTCAACGTATTGGCCACTGTTTTTTCGATTTCTGGAATATGACTTTGAATGACTTTACGCGCCTCTTCAAATGAAGTTAAATCCGCTACCCAACCATCAATTTGCGTTTTTACTTCATCACGCACTTTGCGCTTTAACGCCTGATCTTTATCTGAATCACTATTTGCTAAAATTCGTAATCGAACGGCCTCTTTCGGAATAACTGAAGGCCCTTTCGCATCAGCTTTCATATATCCAAACTGCACAAGCAACTGTGCACCAATTAATAATAGAAGAAGATAAGCAATAACTTGTTTTTTCATTTCCTCCACCGTCCCTTCTACAAACAGTGTGGACAGACTTTCATCTTTCTAAACTATTAAATTCAAAATCTATATGAATTTTTCCACAAAAAAATAGAGTAAGGTGTGAACCTTACTCTATCTCTGCAAATACCATACGGTCTTTTCCGTTAATATCAAAAACAACCTCAACACGAGCATGTGGAAAAGCTTGTTGTAACAATGCCTTTACATCTTCACCTTGCCCTACTCCGATTTCAAACGCCACAATTGCTTTCTTCTGCAGCACATTCGGCAATTCTTCCATAAAACGGCGATAAAAATCTAATCCATCTTCACCGCCAACAAGCGCTCTCTTTGGCTCATGCTCTTTCACAACAGGAGATAGACCACGCCAATCCTCTTCCGGTATATATGGAGGATTGGAAACGACAACATCTAACTTTTGACCTGTTTTATAAAACGGCGATAATAAATCACCGTGATAGAACGTTACTTCTGCACCCAAAGTTTTTGCATTTTCTTTTGCAACTTCAATCGACTCCTGCGCAATATCTACCGTATACACATGAAGATTTTTATTTTCTAAAGCAAGTGTAATCGAAATCGCTCCGCTACCTGTACCGATATCTGCTACATGTAGTTTCTCATCACCAAAATGGCGCTCGATTCTTTCTAATACTCCCACTATAAGCTCTTCTGTTTCCGGTCTTGGTATTAATACTTCTTCATTCACAAAGAACGATCGTCCATAAAACATTTCATAACCAATCATATATTGAATCGGAATACCTTCTACATGCTTGTGGATAAACTCTGTAAAACTCGTTTCTTGTTCCACAGTTATTTCTTCACGCATATTCATCAATAATCCTGTTCTGTTCACTTTTAATACATGACAAAGGACAATTTCTCCCGCATTTTCATCTCGTCCATTTTCCTGTAAAAAAGAAGAAGCCCATTTCAGGGCTTCATAGACACGCATTACTCAGCTGCCTCCATCTTTTGAGCCTGATCTTCCATCACTAAGGCATTGATGAAATCATCTAACTTACCTTGTAAGATTTGATCTAGCTTTTGAATCGTTAAACCGATTCGATGGTCTGTAACACGGTTTTGCGGGAAGTTATACGTACGAATACGCTCTGAACGATCACCCGTACCAACAGCTTGTTTACGGTTTTGATCATACTCAGCTTGTGCTTCTTGTCTAAACTTATCATAAACACGTGCGCGTAATACTTTCATCGCTTTTTCTTTATTCTTAATCTGTGATTTCTCATCCTGACATGATACAACTACACCAGTCGGTAAATGCGTTAAACGTACCGCTGACATCGTTGTATTAACGCTCTGTCCACCAGGTCCACTAGAAGCGAATGTATCAACACGAACGTCTTTCTCATGAATGTCAATTTCTACTTCTTCTGCCTCTGGTAATACAGCTACAGTTGCTGTAGATGTATGAATACGTCCACCAGATTCCGTTTCAGGAACACGTTGTACACGGTGAGCACCATTCTCGAATTTCAGCTTCGCGAAAGCACCTTTACCGTTAATCATAAAGATAATCTCTTTATATCCACCTAATTCTGTATAGCTAGCCTCGATAATCTCCGTTTTCCAACCTTGCACCTCAGCATAGCGGCTATACATACGGTATAAGTCACCAGCAAATAAAGCGGCCTCGTCGCCACCAGCAGCTCCACGAACCTCAACGATAACGTTCTTATCATCATTAGGGTCTTTTGGAACAAGTAAAATTTTCAGACGCTCTGATAATGTTTTTTCTTGTGCTTCTAACTCAGAAACCTCTTCTTTTACCATGTCACGCATTTCTGCGTCTAACTTATCCTCTAACATTGCTTTTGCATCTTTTAATTGCTCACGAACATCTTTATACTCACGATACACCTCTACCGTATCTTGTATATCAGATTGTTCCTTTGAATACTCACGAAGCTTATTTGTATCGCTAATAATCTCTGGATCACTTAACAATTCATTTAACTTCTCATAACGATCTTCTACAGCTTGCAAACGATCTAACACATCATTCACCTCTACATCCTAGTATCTAATACAAATAGTATATGGTACTTACTCAAAAAAACGCAAATTATATTTAAAAGCGCAAGCGGCTTGACCACTCATTCTCTCTATTTTGAAAAAAACCCGCCCTACACAGCGAGTTTTACTTATCTTTGTTTGCAGGAACTGCATGACAATGACGACAACGTGGTTCATATGATTCTGAAGCCCCAACTAAAATAATCGGATCATCGAATGCCGCTGGCTCTCCATCAATTAATCGTTGTGTACGACTTGCTGGAGATCCACATACAGAACATACTGCTTGTAGTTTTGTTACATGTTCAGCAATCGCCATCAGCTGAGGAACTTGTCCAAATGGTAGACCACGGAAATCTTGGTCTAAACCAGCTACAATGACACGATAGCCACGATTTGCTAATACTTGCACCACTTCCACAATGTCCCCATCAAAAAATTGCACCTCATCGATTGCAATAACATCCAGCTCTTCTGTAATATGTTCAAATATATCCTTTGAAGCTGAAACAGGAACTGCTCTTACCTTTAATCCGTTATGTGATACAACATCTTCTTCACTATAACGATTATCAATACATGGTTTAAATACAATTGCATGTTGTTTTGCAAATTGCGTACGGCGCACACGACGGATTAGCTCTTCTGATTTGCCAGAAAACATACTACCGCAAATCACTTCAATCCAGCCATTTTGATTTATTAAGTACATGAAGCTCTCCTTTCATCTACTTTTTAGTTAAAAGTAGGGTAAAGGTATAATATTTTCGCAAAAAAAACAGACAAGCGAATACATACACTTGCCTGTTTTATGTTTTTATTACTTAATACCGTATTTCTTATTGAAGCGGTCAACGCGTCCATCTGCAGTAGCAAATTTCTGACGTCCAGTGTAGAATGGGTGAGAATCAGAACTGATCTCAACTTTTAGTAATGGATAAGTGTTACCATCTTCCCACTCAACAGTCTCGTTAGATCCTTTAGTAGATCCGCTTAAGAATTTGAAGCCTGTGTTTGTGTCCATGAATACAACTTTCTTGTAATCTGGGTGAATTCCTGCTTTCATTCTTTTCATCTCCTTCCGCCCTGAATCATTTTCGAAACAGAGTTTTTCATCTTCAGCTGCATACACAACTATATTGATGAAACACATATGATGAAATTATAACAAGGCTAACTTCATTTTGCAACTACCTGTTTTTGTCTTTTTAATTTTAAAAGCGCAAGCGGCTCGTTCAGAATGGGAGGGGGATGGAGCTTCTGACGTAGAGGCGCTTTTTGCCTCGTAGGAAGACGCGAAGCCACCGACCATTCTAGCCGCTGGAGCTGGATATTAACTTAAAGTGGAGGCAGCTCATCCGGCGATAATCAACTAATATTCTTCCACTCATATCTCTTTAACATCACCTAAAAAACATAAAAAACTCGCTTACCACAAAATAAGCGAGTCCCAATCTTTTCCCTTTACTTAGTTGTTACATATCTTTTCGAATCTGCAACAATGTTTTGTAAAAATTCTTCATTTGTTTTTGTTTGACGAAGTTTACGTAAGAAACTTTCAACAAAGTCTGGTGTATCACGCATTGTTTTACGAATACCCCACAGCTTGTCTAAATGTTCTTTCGGAATTAATAGATCTTCTTTACGTGTACCAGAACGACGAATATCAATTGCCGGGAAGATACGACGCTCAGCTAATGAACGATCTAAGTGAAGTTCCATATTTCCAGTTCCTTTAAATTCTTCGTAAATTACATCGTCCATACGAGACCCTGTATCAACAAGCGCTGTTGCTAAAATAGTTAAGCTACCGCCTTCTTCAATATTACGCGCAGCTCCGAAGAAGCGCTTCGGTCTATGGAAGGCAGCTGGGTCGATACCACCCGATAATGTTCTACCACTTGGCGGAATAACAAGGTTGTAAGCTCGCGCTAAACGGGTAATACTATCCATTAAAATGATAACATCTTTTTTGTGCTCTACAAGACGCATTGCACGTTCTAACACAAGTTCCGCTACTTTAATATGATTTTCTGGTACTTCATCAAAAGTAGAACTTACAACATCTCCTTTAACAGAACGTTCAATGTCTGTTACTTCCTCTGGACGCTCATCAATTAAAAGTACAATTAATTCAGCTTCCGGATGATTTGTTGTAACACTGTGTGCGATTTCTTTTAATAGACTTGTTTTACCAGCCTTTGGAGGCGCGACAATTAAACCACGTTGTCCAAATCCAACTGGTGCGATTAAATCCATGATGCGTGTCGGTAACTTTTTCGGTTCCGTTTCCAACTTCATTTGGCGATCTGGGTATAATGGTGTTAATGCAGGGAAATGCACACGCTCTTTTGCTGAATCTGGATCATCTCCGTTTACAGCTTCAACTTGTAATAACCCAAAATAGCGTTCATTTTCTTTCGGAGGTCGTACTTTACCAGAAACTTTGTCTCCATTACGTAAATCGAAACGACGAATTTGCGAAGCTGAGATATAAATATCTTCTGAGCTTGGAGAATAGTTGATAGGACGTAGGAATCCAAATCCTTCTGATTGAATAATTTCTAATACGCCTTCCATAAAGAAGAAACCTTCTTTTTCTGCTCGAGCTTTCAAAATAGAAAAAATTAACTCTTTTTTCGTTAATTTGCTATAATACGAAATCTTAAATTCTTTCGCAAGCTCGTATAACTCTTTTAATTTCATGTTTTCTAATGCTGCAATTGACAAATTCATTCAGACACCACACTTTAACGTTATTCTCTTTTCACATGGGTAAAGGGAAAAAATACGGAAGGCAAATAATTAATAATGAAAGGCAATAAGTTCAAGTAGGGTAATATTCACTATTGTAACCCTTTTATCTAGTTTTAATCAATACGTTGGAACACAAATACAAGAAGCGAAGACAAGAAAGTTTGTCTTCGCTTTTTATATTTCTTACTTTTTTCTACTCACCCTATTTTAAATGGCGATAAATAGGCCATTTATGATTATGAACGAGCCGCTTCCACCCTTTATTTAATAACCAAGTTCGGTTTTTTATTCAAGCTATGACGTCCATCTACGAAGCGTACTGTGCCTGATTTTGCACGCATAACAAGAGATTGTGTTGTTCCTACGCTACCTTTAAATTGAACGCCGCGTAATAGTTCTCCGTCTGTTACGCCTGTTGCTGCAAAGATTGCATCGTCACCTTTTACTAAGTCCTCCATGCGAAGGATACGGTTGATGTCTTCTATACCCATCTTTTTGCAACGCTCCAATTCAGCGTCGTTTTGTGGTAATAGTTTTCCGTGAATCTCGCCACCTAAACATTTTAATGCAACTGCTGCTAATACACCCTCAGGCGCACCACCAGAACCGAATAAAATATCTACACCTGTACGATCGAATGCAGTATTAATTGCACCTGCTACATCTCCATCATTAATCAATTTAATACGAGCACCAGCTTTACGAATTTCTTCAATAATCGCTTGATGACGTGGACGGTTTAAAACTGTCGCTACAACATCTTCAATATCTTTATTCTTCGCTTTCGCAACTGCACGTAGGTTATCAATAATAGGCGCATCAATATCGACTGCCCCAACCGCTTCTGGGCCAACCGCGATTTTATCCATGTACATGTCAGGAGCATGTAACAAATTACCGTGATCTGCAATTGCAATAACAGCAAGAGCATTCCATCCACCAGCTGCCACAATATTTGTCCCTTCTAAAGGATCAACTGCAACGTCTACACGTGGACCATATCCTGTACCTAATTTTTCTCCGATATATAGCATTGGTGCTTCATCCATTTCACCTTCACCAATTACAACTGTACCTTTCATCGGAATTGTATCAAATACATCACGCATAGCTGATGTTGCTGCACCGTCTGCTTCATCCTTTTTCCCGCGTCCCATCCAACGCGCTGATGATAAAGCTGCAGCCTCTGTTACACGTACTAACTCCATAGATAAACTTCTTTCCACAATAATCCCTCTCCTTTAAGTCTTTATATTTATGCCGTATTTTGTGAACCGTGTTTTTCTATAAAGTGTACTTCCGCAAGTAGTGATGCTTCGCTTCCCCCTTGCGGAAGTATCACTTATGCGTTCTTCATCTCTTCAATTTCTTGCTTTGTCATTTGTTCTCGCCAAATGTTTGCGCCAAGCCCTTTAAGCTTGTCTACTATATTTTCATAGCCTCGATCGATATGCTCAAGTCCGGTTACTTCTGTAATTCCATCCGCCATTAACCCTGCAATAACAAGAGCCGCTCCAGCCCGTAAATCACTTGCTTTCACTTTTGCACCTTGCAATAAAACAGGACCAGTTACAATTGCCGAACGACCTTCTACTTTAATTTGTGCATTCATACGACGTAATTCATCAATGTGTTTAAAGCGTGCGCCGTAAATCGTATCCGTTACAACACCCGTTCCATGCGCCTTTGTTAAAAGTGTTGTAAATGGTTGTTGTAAGTCTGTTGGGAAACCTGGATATACAAGCGTTTTTATATCAACTACTTTTAACCTTCTATTACCGTTCACTGTAATTTGGTCATCGTTCGTTTCAACCTGGACACCAGCTTCTCTTAACTTTGCCGTAACTGACTCTAAATGCTGAGGAATAACATTATCAACTGTCACTTCTCCTCCTGACGCAGCACCTAAAATCATATACGTACCCGCTTCAATACGATCTGGAATGATCGTATGATGACAACCATGCAGTGAATCCACACCATCAATTCGGATTACATCTGTACCAGCACCTTTAATACGTGCACCCATACTTGTTAACAATGTAGCTACATCAATAATTTCTGGTTCTTTTGCTGCGTTTTCAATAACAGTTCTACCTTTCGCGCGCACAGCTGCTAGCATAATATTAATCGTAGCTCCTACACTAACAACATCTAAATAAATACGTGCACCGCGTAGTTCATCTGCTCTTAAATAGATAGCACCTTGTTCGTTTGTAACATGTGCACCTAACGCTTCAAACCCTTTAATGTGCTGATCAATTGGCCTCGGTCCTAAATGACATCCACCCGGAAGCCCAATAACAGCTTTTTTAAAACGGCCAAGCATCGCACCCATTAAATAATAAGAAGCACGCAATTTTTTCACTTTTCCGTTTGGTAAAGGCATTGCAACCATGTTAGAAGGATCGACTACCATCTCTTCCTCCTGTCCATAAGTTACTCTTCCTCCAATTTCCTCTAGTAAGTCTCCTAACATTTTCACGTCCGAAATATTAGGAACACCACCAATAGTTACTGGAGTATCTGCTAAAATTGTCGCTGGAATTAGTGCAACGGCGCTGTTCTTTGCACCACTCACGCGAATTGTTCCATTTAAAGCTCTTCCGCCTTCAATTAGCAATTTTTCCATATTGAGCTCCCTTCTTGTGAATGTATTTACTTTCTATATTTTTATAGAAAGCTCCCCTTAAGAATCTCAATTACTTTTCCATCCCAAAACTCAATAAATAGGAAACCATTATCTTCATTTCTCCTGTAGTACGAATAGATAAAGATTAACTATTCATCGAATTCACTTTATCAATTTAGATACGTTATCACATTTATTAATAGGACTATGCACATTATTTTCTATTTCAAAAAAAAATGATAAAATCTTTAGACTTGTTCACGCTTTCATTATACAACGAAAGGAAACCGTCTAAAAGACTAGACGGTTTCCAAAACGGAATTTTATTCTTACGCTTTACCGTTAGAACCGAACTCACGCATTTTACCAGCAACAGTTGCTTTAATAGCGTCGCGGCCAGGTCCAATAAATTTACGAGGATCGTAAACTTCTTGGTCTTTGTTTAATACTTCACGAACAGCTTTTGTAAACTCGATTTGGTTCTCAGTGTTTACGTTAATTTTTGAAGTACCTAAAGAGATAGCTTTTACGATATCAGCAGTTGGGATACCAGTACCACCGTGTAATACTAAAGGTACGCCAGTGAAGTCACGAACTTGTTCCATTTCAGCGAATCCTAAGTTAGGCTCACCTTTGTAAGGACCGTGTACAGAACCTAAAGCTGGAGCTAGGCAATCGATACCTGTTGCTTCAACAAGGTGCTTACACTCTGCAGGATCAGCGTAAATTACGCCTTCAGCGATTACGTCGTCTTCTTGTCCGCCAACTGTTCCAAGCTCAGCTTCAACAGATACGTTACGAGCGTGTGCGTATTCTACTACTTTTTTAGTAGTTTCAACGTTTTCTTCGAATGGGTGGTGAGAAGCGTCGATCATTACAGATGTGAAACCTGCATCGATTGCTTCTTTACATTTTTCGAAGCTTGAACCATGGTCAAGGTGAATCGCTACAGGAACAGAGATGTTCATTTCTTCGATTAAAGCTTTAACCATAGCTACAACTGTTTTGAAACCAGTCATATGACGAGCTGCACCCTCAGATACACCTAGGATTACAGGAGATTTTTCTTCTTCCGCAGCAGCTAAGATAGCTTGAGTCCACTCTAAGTTGTTCATGTTGAATTGACCAACTGCGTATTTTCCTTCTAGTGCTTTGTTTAGCATTTCTTTCATAGAAACTAAAGGCATGGTGAATCCTCCTAAAAAACGTTTTTTGTATCCGATAAGTTCTTATCGCTGGTAGTATGACCAGAATAAGGTAAAATATGTATATCTACATACCGGACTTTTTTCTACACTCAATAGGATAACAACTTGTACTCAAAAACTCAACCGTATTCACCTGCACAATGGTCCATGTAAACGCTTTTTTCCATATTTTTTATAAAAAATTCATTTTTATGCCTCTACAGCGAGCTCATTTCTCACCGCTTGACGAATTTCATCAATATCAAATGGTTTAGCAAAATGCATTAAAGCACCTAAATCTTTTGCTTCTTGGATCATATCAAGCTCTCCATAAGCAGTCATTAAAATCACTTTAATACTTTCATCAATTTCTTTTACATGCTTTAAAATCTCTATACCATCCATACCCGGAATTTTCATATCTAACACTACTAAATCTGGATTATCTTTTTTCACGATATCTAAAGCTTGAAATCCATTCGCTGCTTGGAATGTCTGATAACCTTCTTTTTGGAACACTTCATGTAATAACACACGAATGCCATATTGATCATCAACGATTAAAATTTTCCCTTCCATAACTCCCAACCTTTCTGTGTAAATACAAGATTTAAAGCTTCTTATATCTTAACGATTAATTTTCGCTATTCTTTGGCAAATTCCTTCCTATTCTTTCTTATTTTACCGTTTCCTATTTTGTTATGCCACCCTTCGATTTCACCTTTCTAAAAAAATAAACTATAATGAAAGCCGGTAGACACGTACGAAGGGAGTAACATTATGTTAAAAATTTTTTCAACCCAATTAAGTGGTTATTTCTCCAGAGTTTCTCAAAAAGAGGAAATGAATATAGAGGATAGCGCCCGTCTACTTGCTCAAGCATTAGTTGGCGAAGGTTTCATTTATTTACATGGTACAAATGAAATGGAGGGCGTTGTTGCTGAAGCACTATTCGGTGCTGAACCAATGAAGCAAGCAAAACGATTATATGAAGATGGTAAAGAAGTAGAAGTAACGTCTGCAGATCGTGTACTTCTTATTAGCCGTTTTTCAACAGATGAAGAAGTTGTAGCAATAGCCAAAAAACTTCAAGCCAATGGACACTCTATTGTCGGCATCTCTGCTATTCAAGAAGGTACTGAATCGCTAGAGCAATATACAGATGTACATATTGATACAAAGTTGTTAAAAGGTCTTATTCCAGACGATGAAGGTAATCGCTACGGATTCCCAAGCTTAATGATAGCTTTATTTGCATATCACGGGATCAAATTTACAATTGATGAAATGTTAAATGAATATTAAAAAAAGCGCCCTATTTCAGGCGCTTTTTTTTATTACTTGCTCTCTTTATTCGTAATAGAAGCTCTTACGAAGTCATGGAACAATGGTTGTGGACGGTTTGGACGAGAAACTAGTTCCGGGTGGAACTGTGCTGCCACGAACCAAGGGTGATCTTTTAATTCAATGATTTCAACTAGACGACCGTCTGGGCTTGTACCAGAGAATACAAATCCTTCTTTTTCCATATCCGGACGGAATTGATTGTTGAACTCATAACGATGACGATGACGCTCATATACAACCGGCTCATTGTAAGCATTGTATGCATTTGTTTCTTCAGCAAGCTTACATGGATATAGACCAAGACGAAGTGTACCACCTAAGTCTTCTACATCTTTTTGTTCTGGTAATAAGTCGATGATTGCATACGGAGTATCAGGATTAATCTCAGAAGAGTTAGCTCCTTCTAATCCTAATACGTTACGTGCGAATTCAATTGATGCAAGTTGCATACCTAAGCAAATTCCTAAGAATGGAACTTTGTTTTCACGAGCATATTGAATTGCAACGATTTTACCTTCTACACCACGATCTCCGAAGCCACCTGGTACAAGGATACCATCTGTGTCTCCTACTAATTCTTGTACGTTCTCTGCTGTTACGTGCTCAGCGTTTACCCATTTCACTTCTACATCTGTATCGAAAGAGTAACCTGCATGACGAAGTGCTTCTACAACAGAAATGTATGCATCTTGAAGCTCTACGTATTTACCAACAAGAGCGATTTTTGTTTTCTTAGAAAGGTTACGTACTTTATCAACTAGCGCAGTCCACTCTGTCATATCTGCAGCTGGATTGTCTAATTTCAAGTGATCGCAAACGATTTGGTCCATGTTTTGTTCTTGAAGAGATAATGGAACCGCATATAAAGTATCTGCATCGCGAGCTTCGATAACTGCTTTTGTATCGATGTCACAGAATAATGCAAGCTTGTCTTTCATATCTTGAGAAACAGGCAGTTCTGTACGAACAACGATAATGTTTGGTTGAATACCTAAGCTACGAAGTTCTTTAACACTATGTTGTGTTGGTTTTGTTTTCATTTCACCCGCTGCTTTTAAATACGGGATTAACGTACAGTGAATGTACATTACATTGTCACGACCGATGTCGCTCTTAATTTGACGAATTGCTTCTAAGAATGGTAGAGACTCGATATCACCAACAGTTCCACCGATTTCTGTAATAACAACATCCGCATTTGTTTCGCGACCAGAACGGTATACGCGTTCTTTAATTTCATTAGTAATGTGAGGAATAACTTGAACTGTTCCTCCTAGGTATTCACCACGACGCTCTTTTTGAAGAACTGAAGAGTAAATTTTGCCTGTTGTTACGTTGCTGTATTTGTTTAAGTTGATGTCGATGAAACGCTCATAGTGACCAAGGTCTAAGTCAGTTTCTGCACCATCATCTGTTACGAATACCTCACCGTGTTGGTATGGGCTCATAGTCCCTGGGTCTACGTTAATGTATGGATCAAACTTTTGAATAGTTACGTTTAAACCACGATTTTTTAAAAGTCTTCCAAGAGATGCTGCTGTAATACCTTTTCCTAGAGACGATACTACACCGCCTGTTACAAAAATATACTTAGTCATGAAAAAGCTCCCTTCTATTTTGCTGTTATATAATCACCGTTGCAAAGCGCAACGTATGTAGATAACACTGTATCCATCTTATTGTTAGACTCTTTTTATATTCTAAACAAAAAACAAAAAAGAAAATTGCTCCCCTCATCACATAAAGTAATAAGTAGGGAGCAATTTTCTTTTATATTTACACTTTAAAAGTATTATCGTCCTTTTTTAAAGAGCCCAAAAATGATTCTACATGGACGATAATGAAAAGTCAAGAACTACAGCTCTTCCTCTTCTTCTTCTTCAGTTTCATCATACTCAAGTTCTTCTTCAGCGAAGTCTTCGTCATCATCTTCATCTAAATCATCAAGATCATCGTCGTCTCCGTCTTCTTCTTCAAGAACCTTGTCCAAATCTTCTACATCATCATCTTCGTCTACATTTCCGTCTGCATCGTCGAAGTCTTCTTCAATGTAGTCATCAAAATCGTCTTCTTCAACTTTACGTTTCTTCTTCGGTTTTGGTTGAGGCAAGATTTCTTCATCAATTTGCTCATATGGGTACCAGCTGCGTAGCCCCCAACGATTTTCTCCTAAATTAATGAAACGTCCATCGATGTTTAAGTCTGTATAAAATTGTGCGAGTTTCGCATTAACTTGCTCTTGAGATAGTCCCAGCACTTGAGCGATTTCTTGAACCAACTCGTTGAATGTCGTTGCTTGTCTTTTATCCCCTAAAACGCTATGTACAACTTCAATCATTGAACATTCTTTTAGCTCTTCTGGTGAATATTGCTTAAAATTCACTTATGCGGCACTTCCTTTCTTCAAATATAACCTTATATATAACGGTCTGCTTAAAAAAATCCATACTATTCATTATAAACAAAAGTCGCACAAATATGCTACAAAAAAAAACGGGAAACTTTATATAGCAATAAAATTATAATTTATCCATTCCTTATTTCGGAAGCATATGGGCCCCTTGCAGCACATACCTAATTTGCATTTCTGTATATTCTTCGAGCGTATATAGTTTTTGCAGCGCCCAACGTCTAAATCCCCACATCTGTCCTTGTATAAAAATATTATGTGCAAGAAGCTGTATTTCTTTTTCATCTAATGTAAATGTTCCATTTTCCGTACACTGTTCTAAAATATTCTCGAACATTCCTACCATTTGAAACTCCTTTTCTAATACGTACGGGAGTGATTCTTTCGGTAAAAAGCGTACCTCTTGATACATTATTAATACTTCTTCCTGCAATTCGTCCATCACTTTAAAGTAATTCGTTATTGCTACCTTTAGACTTTCTATACTCCCTTTCTCTGTACAAACTACTTCCTCTAACCTTTCTTTTACATGTTCATAAATGCTATCACAAACCAAATACAAAACATCATCTTTTGTGCGAATGTACTCATAAAGTGTTCCGATACTAAACCCAGCTGCCTTTGCAATCTCTCTCGTTGTTGTACGCGGGAATCCCTTTTGCTTAAACAATTGCACCGCACCTTTAATCATTTGTTCACGCCTTAACGCGACTAATTTCTCATCTTTCACGGACGCATGTACATTATGTTTAACCATCCCCTTCACCTCTCTCTATTATTTTTTGGAAGGAAAAAGCGTAGGAAAATACCTACGCCTTTGCTCCTACTTCGTTAACATACGAGAAATTACGAGCCTTTGAATTTCTTGTGTTCCTTCATATATTTGTGTAATCTTTGCATCTCGCATATAACGCTCTACTGGATAATCTTTCGTATAACCGTAACCACCAAATACTTGCACTACTTCAGTCGTCACCTTCATTGCTGCATCGCCTGCAAATACTTTTGACATCGCTGACTCTTTCCCGTACGGAAGCCCTTCCGACTCAAGCCAAGCTGCTTGGTATGTTAGAAGACGCGCCGCCTCCACATCCGTTGCCATATCTGCAAGTTTAAAGCCAATTCCTTGCTGCGCCGCAATTGGTTTCCCAAACTGATGACGCTCTCTTGCATATTCTACGGAAGCATCTAAAGCACCTTGTGCAATACCAACCGCTTGCGCTGCAATACCGTTACGGCCACCGTCTAATGTTTGCATCGCTATCTTAAACCCTTGTCCTTCTTCCCCTAGTAAATTCTCTATAGGAATACGGCAATCTTCGAACATAATTTCAGTTGTTGGTGAAGAGCGAATCCCTAACTTACTTTCCTTCTTCCCAACTGAAAATCCTGGTGTATCACTTTCCACAATAAACGCGCTCGTGCCACGCTGCTTCGATTCGGGATCAGTTAACGCAAAAACAACATAAATATCAGCAATGCCGCCATTTGTAATAAATATTTTCGATCCATTTAAAATGTAATGGTCTCCATCTCTTTTTGCTGTTGTCTTCATCCCACCAGCATCCGATCCAGAACTTGGTTCCGTTAAGCCGTATGCGCCAATTTTCTTCCCTTCAGCCATCGGTCGCAAAAACTTTTGCTTTTGCTCTTCCGTTCCAAATTTAAAAATCGGCCATCCAGCAAGTGAAGTATGCGCAGACAGTGTTACACCTGTCGAAGCACAAACGCGAGATAATTCTTCAATAGCAATTACGTACGCTAAGTAATCGCTTCCAATTCCACCATACTCTTCAGGCCACGGAATACCCGTCAAGCCAAGCTCTGCCATTTGATCAAATAACGCTCGATCAAATCTCTCTTCTTCATCACGCTCAGCTGCTGTCGGTGCTACTTCGTTCTTAGCAAAATCCCGAACCATTTTTCGGATCATTTCATGTTCTTCGGATAGTTTAAAATGCATTCCCGTCTCCCCCTCGTTCTTCTATAAAGCTCGACTAATAACAAGTTTTTGTATCTCACTCGTTCCCTCATATATTTGCGTGATTTTCGCATCACGGAAAAATCTTTCTACTGGGTAATCTTTCGTATAACCGTAACCACCAAATACTTGCACCGCTTCAATCGCAACTTCAACGGCTGTTTTAGAAGCGAATAATTTCGCAATAGATGCTTCTTTACCGCATGGCAATCCTTGTGCTCTTAGCGATGCTGCTCTATATACGAGTAATCGCGATGCTTCTACACTAGTTGCCATATCTGCAAGTTTGAATCCGATTCCTTGCTGCGCCGCAATTGGCTTTCCGAATTGCTCACGTTCTTTTGCATAATCAATTGCACATGCAAGCGCCGCTTCAGCGATTCCTAAAGCCTGTGCACCAATTCCAATTCTTCCAACATCTAAATTCGCCATCGCTACCTTAAATCCTTGTCCTTCTTCACCAAGTAAATTCTCAGCCGGCACTATCATATCCTCGAACGTAAGCTGTACTGTGCGAGAACCGAAAAGTCCCATTTTATGCTCATCTTTGCCGATAATTAAGCCTGGTGTATCTTTCTCTACTATGAATGCAGAAATCCCACTCTTTCCTGCCTCAGGATTTGTAGAAGCAAATACAATATATGTACTTGCTTCACCGCCATTTGTAATGAACACTTTCGATCCATTAATAATGTAATGATCGCCTTTCTTTACAGCTCTTGATTTCAAACTTCCTGCATCTGATCCTGCATTTGGTTCTGTTAATGCAAATGCACCTAAATATTCACCAGTCGCAAGCTTAGAAACATATTTCTGCTTCTGTTCTTCTGTTCCAAAATATAAAATCGGATTCATTCCAACTGACGTATGTACAGCTAAAATTACACCAACCGTTGCACTTACCTTTGAAATTTCTTCAATTGCTAAAATATACGAAATAAAATCCATTTCTGCGCCGCCGTATTTTGCAGGCACTGGAATTCCCATTAATCCAAGCTCACCCATCTTCTGCAAAATCTCTTTTGGGAACACCCCTTGTTCCATACTAGGAACAAAAGGTGCAATTTCCTTCTGTGCAAAATCTCGAACCATTTTCCTCATCATTTGCTGTTCTTCATTAAAACGAAAGTTCATATATTCCGCCTCCATTTGCTATATATCCTTTAAATAATTTGGTAAGACCACTATTTTGTAACAAAGGGGGATTTATTCGTAAACGTAGAAACCACGACCTGTTTTACGTCCTAACCATCCTGCGTTTACGTACTTACGTAGTAATGGACATGGGCGATATTTACTATCACCTAAGCCTTCATGCAACACTTCCATAATGTATAAACATGTATCTAAACCGATAAAATCAGCGAGCGTTAAAGGACCCATCGGGTGATTCATACCGAGTTTCATCACTTCATCAATCGCTTCTTTCGTCGCTACACCTTCATATAGCGTATAGATTGCTTCGTTAATCATCGGTAATAAAATACGGTTCGATACAAACCCTGGGAAATCATTTACTTCAACTGGTACTTTCCCAATTTTCTTCGTAATATCTTCAATCGTTTCATATACGGCATCATCTGTAGCCAAACCACGAATAATTTCAACAAGCTTCATAACTGGAACAGGATTCATAAAGTGCATACCGATTACCTTTTCCGGACGTTTCGTTACTGCTGCAATTTCTGTAATTGGCAGAGATGACGTATTTGTCGCTAAAATTGCGTATTCTGGAGCAATTTCATCTAAATTCGCAAAGATTTTCTTTTTAATATCCATTTTCTCAACAGCTGCTTCAATAATAAGATCCGCTTCCTTCACACAATCTAAATCAAGCGTTACTGTAAGACGATTTAATGTCGCTTCCTTCTCTTCTTCCTTCATGCGTCCCTTTTCTACTTGGCGCGCTAAGTTTTTCGTAATGATAGTCAATCCTCTATCTAATTGCTCTTGTTTTAAATCTTGTACCTTCACATCATATCCTGCCATTGCACATACTTGCGCGATTCCCGATCCCATTTGTCCCGCACCAATTACAACAATTTTTTGTACACTCATTTCTTCTTCCCCCTTAATTTTTAATAAACTATATACCTTCTAATCTTAATTAGTGAACTTCAATCATCACTGCATCACCTTGACCGCCACCGCTACAAATAGAAGCAATTCCAATTCCGCCGCCGCGCTGCTTCAGTGCATGAATAAGTGTAACGATAATGCGCGCACCGCTTGCTCCAATCGGATGCCCCATTGCCACTGCGCCGCCATTTACATTCAGTTTTTCCGGATCAATTCCTGCGATTTCTGTACTTGCAATCGCTACCGCTGCAAATGCTTCATTAATCTCGAATAAATCAATGTCTTCAATTGTCTTGCCTGTTTTTTTCAACAATGCATTAATTGCATAACCTGGCGTTCTTGGGAAATCTTTAGATTCCACCGCAATTGCTGTATGCGCCAAAATTGTCGCTAACGGCTTTCTTCCTTCTTGCTTCGCTCTGTCTTCGCTCATTAGTACAAGTGCAGCACCACCATCGTTTAGTCCTGGCGCATTACCAGCCGTCACCGCCGCTTTCTTATCAAATACAGGTTTTAGTTTCGCTAATTTTTCAACCGTTGTATCTTCACGCGGTGCCTCATCCTTTGCAACAACAATAGGATCGCCTTTTCTTTGCGGAATCGTTACGGGTACAATTTCCTCTTCAAAACGTCCTTCTTTATGCGCTGAAACCGCGCGTTGATGGCTACGATATGCCCATTCGTCTTGCGCTTCGCGAGAGATCCCATCTTCCTTCGCAACTTCTCCGCCATAAACGCCCATGTGTATCCCTGAAAATGCGCATGTTAAACCGTCTGCCACGTTTAAATCGATAACTTCGTTGTTACCCATTCTGTATCCCCATCTTGCCCCACGCAAAATGTAAGGACTGTTACTCATTGATTCCATTCCACCAGCTACAATCAGTGATTGATCACCAGTACGAATAATTTGATCCGCTAACGTAACCGCACGAAGCCCTGAAGCACAAACTTTATTCACTGTTTCCGTCTGCACTTCCCAAGGGATTCCAGCAGCTCTCGCAGCTTGACGCGATGGAATTTGCCCCTGTCCGCCTTGAATAACCGTTCCGAATATAACCTCCTCAACATCACTAGCAGAAACATTTGCTCTTTCAAGCGCCGCTTTAATCGCAATTCCTCCAAGTTCTGTTGCTTTTACGTCTTTTAAAGATCCTCCAAATTTCCCAACCGGTGTTCTTGCAGCACTTAAAATAACTGTTTTACTCATGTCTATTTCCCCCATTTTTTTATTAGCGCTGAGCGCTCGCTCGGTATTCTTACGTTGAGAAGAGGTGCAATCATTGCACCTCTCTCTAAATTTGTATACATGCTTGCAGATTACATTGCTTCTTTCTTCTGTCCGATAACAGAGCGTTCTAAAATCTCTGTTACATCAAGAGTTTGAACCTTCTCTTCTACTTCTTTCGCTTTCGTCCCATCACTAATCATCGTTAAGCAATATGGACAACCTGTACCGATAATGGATGGTTGCACAGCTAATGCTTGTTCTGTACGAGCAACGTTAATACGAGAACCTGCCGTTTCCTCCATCCACATTAAGCCACCACCTGCGCCACAACACATTCCCGTTTCACGGTTACGTGCCATTTCCACAAGATTCACGCCAGGAATCGCTTTCAAAATATCACGTGGTGCTTCATATACTTCGTTGTATCTTCCTAAATAACAGGAATCATGGTACGTAACTGTTTCCTCAATAGCGTGAACAGGTTTTAAGCGTCCTTCTTTCACCCACTGAGCTAACAGTTCTGTATGATGATAGACTTCTGCTTGCAAGCCAAAGTCTGGATACTCATTTTTAAATGTGTTATAAGCATGAGGGTCAATCGTAACGATTTTCTTCACTCCTGCTTTTTCAAATTCTTCAATATTCTTTGTCGCCATCTCTTGGAATACAAATTCATTTCCAAGGCGGCGCGGTGTATCTCCAGAGTTCTTTTCTTTATTACCGAGAATCGCGAATGAAATGCCTGCCTCGTTCATTAACTTCGCAAACGATATCGCAATCTTTTGACTACGATTGTCGTATGATCCCATCGAACCAACCCAGAATAAATATTCAAACTCCTCGCCAGCTTTCGATTTTTCTTTTACAGTTGGAACTGTTACTTCATCGTCACCTTGGCGCCATGTTTCACGCTCTTTACGGTTTAGACCCCACGGATTCCCTTGACGCTCGATGTTCGTCATCGCACGCTGCGCTTCCGCGTCCATCTTTCCTTCTGTTAAAACGAGATAGCGGCGTAAATCAATAATTTTGTCAACATGCTCATTCATAACCGGACACTGGTCTTCACAGTTACGGCAAGTTGTACATGCCCAAATCTCTTCTTCTGTAATAACATCTCCGATTAAACTCGGATCGTAAGCGAGTGCTGTAGCTGCTGATTCTTGCTGCCCTTTCCCAGCTGCCATCATCGCTAACTGATTTCCTTGTGTATTATTAAAAGCAACTACTGGAACCCACGGTGCTTTTGACGTTACAGCCGCTCCTTTATCAGTTAAATGATCGCGAAGTTTTAAAATTAAATCCATCGGCGATAACATTTTTCCTGTTCCTGTTGCCGGACACATATTTGTACAACGACCACACTCTACGCAAGCGTATAAATCAATAAGCTGATTTTGTCTAAAGTCTTCAATTTTACCGACACCAAATGTTTCTTGTGTTTCATCTTCAAAGTCAATTTTTTCAAGTTTCCCTGGATTTGAAAGACGACCGAAGAATACGTTAGCTGGTCCTGCAATTAAATGCGCGTGTTTTGATTGTGGTACGTACACTAAAAACGTTAACAAAATTAGTAGATGCACCCACCAAGAGAAATAGAACACAGAAATGGCTACGGTTTCATTTATCCCTGAGAAAACGTAAGCGATTGCAGAAGCGATTGGTTCACTCCATGAAAGCTCCTCGCCGTGCCATATAATTCCCATCCCATTACCGAGTAGCACAGAAATCATTAAGCCACCAATAAAGATAAGAACAAGGCCTGATTTGAAATTACGTTTTAAACGAACTAGCTTCTCGACATAACGTCTATGAAAAGCCCAAAAGACTGCAATTAAAATAACAAGTGTGACAATTTCCTGGAAGAATGTAAATGCAGGGTATAGTGGTCCAAGTGGAAGATGTGATCCTGGTGCGAGTCCTTTCCAAACGAAGTCAATTGCTCCAAATTGGACAAGAATAAATCCGTAAAAGAACATAACGTGAATAATGCCGCTCTTCTTATCTTTCAGCAGCTTTTTTTGACCGAAAACATTGACCTTAAGAAGATCCCAACGCTCTTTAAAACGACGGTCAAATTCAATCTTTTTTCCTAACTGTATGTAGGCCATCCTCGTTCGTATAAGATATACAAACAAATATCCCGCATAAGCAATAACAGCAATGGCAGCCAGCCAATTAATGATTAGTAAGCTATTCATTTTTATGCTACCCCTCTCTTTGTAAGCCCTCTTTCTTTTTTAGAATCTTCGAAAACATATAATTTTCTGAATTTTTCCCCTACCTTTATTATATAATGAGTGAGCATTCAGTCAACAGTTTTTTGTTATACAACAACATATTTTTTCATAAAGCTGTTTATTTCGGTGAAACTATAAAGTGAAACTTTAATGAGTAAGAAGCTATTCATTCCCTACTCATTATTAGCCCGCAAATAACGGGATAAAGTGTAAGTATGATTTATACAAAACTGATGGTGAAAAGACCGTGAAGGAGGGAATTTACTCATGTTCTTCTTATCTCTCTTGTTAATAGGCAGTGCTCTGTGGATTGTAATCGACCTTTCTTATGGGAGAATTGTTCATTTAAAGCGTGTACATTCTCGTTCTTTCCCTTTACGTCAAAGTGATTTTCACCTTTATACATACGGAAAAGATTTGTATGACGCCCTATTTACTGATATAAAACAGGCGAAACGCCATGTGCACGTTTTGTTCTTCATTGTAAAAAACGATAAAATCAGTCGTGAATTTTTAAAGTTACTGATCGATAAGGCAAAGGAAGGAATTGAAGTAAGACTTTTACTCGATCGATTGGGAAGCCACTATTTATCAAACGAGGCAATTCGCTCCCTGCAAAAACATGGTATCTCTTTTTCATTTTGTCACAAAGTAAAGTTTCCTTTCCCTTTCTTCTCTGCAAATCAAAGAAACCATAGAAAAATTACAGTCATTGACGGAAAAATTGGTTATATCGGAGGATTTAATATTGGTGAAGAGTATTTGGGACATAATGAACGATTAGGATTATGGAGAGACTATCATTTACGTCTTACAGGCGAAGGAGTACAAGATTTACAAAAACAATTTTTACATGACTGGTTTGATGATACAAACCAAAATTTATTGAATGCTTCTCTTTATTTTCCGAAACAGCAACCCGGCACTATCCAACATCAATTTATTCCGACTGATGGTGCGTATTTACAACATACTTTTTTACATTTAATTGAAGGGGCAAAAAAGGAACTCTTTATCGGTACACCCTATTTCATTCCGGGAAAAAAAATTATGAATGCATTATTAAAAGCACGAAAACGTGGGGTTCAAATTACGATTCTCGTTCCAGAAAAAGCTGATCACGCCCTTGTTCGAGAAGCGAAGTTCCCATATTGCCGAAAGTTAATACGAGCCGGGTGTAATATTTACGCATTTCAACAAGGCTTTTTTCACGCTAAAGTTATTATAGTGGATGATTATATTTGTGATATCGGAACTGCAAACTTTGATATGAGAAGTTTATATATTAACCATGAAATCAACTGCATTTTATATGATAAACATTTTATACAAGCAGTAAAAAGCAAATTCCATGAAGATCTAGAAAACGCGTCATTACTTTCCTTTGAAGATGTTAGCCCACTTTCTCTTATTGATAGAGGAAAAGAATGGATAGGAACGATACTTGCTTTCTTCCTATAAATAAAAGAGGTGTATTCATTATGATTATGCGGTTCGGATATGTCTCACATGCAATGGCACTCTGGAACTGTTCTCCGGCTAAAACGATGACATTTACAAGCTTTCAAAAGCTCAGTAAACAAGAGCGAGAAGATAAATTATACGATGTTACAAGGCAGAATCTTGAGCATACAATACGTATTCTTCATTACAATATAGCGCATGAAATCCCATTATATCGCATGTCATCTTCCATTGTCCCGCTTGCAACACATCCCGAAGTCGAGTTTGATTATATCGGGGCATTTACACCGCTTTGGCGTAAAATCGGGGCATTAATTAAAGAACACAATTTACGAGTAAGTTTTCATCCAAATCAATTTACCCTATTCACAAGCGACAAGCCACATATTACAACTAACGCTATTACAGATATGACCTATCATTATAAGGTATTAGATGCAATAGGAATTGCAGATACTTCTTATATTAACATCCATGTAGGTGGTGCCTATGGAAATAAAGAAAAAGCAATTGGACGTTTCCATGAAAACATAAAAAAACTTCCTGCACATATAAAAAAGCAAATGACACTTGAAAACGATGATAAAACATATACAACCGCTGAAACTTTATCTATTTGCCAAAAGGAAAAGATCCCATTCGTATTTGATTATCATCATCACATGGCAAACCTTTGCGCGGAACCGCTAGAATTGTTACTTCCTGCAATTTTTGAAACTTGGTCACATACAAATATCCCTCCTAAAGTTCACATTTCCTCCCCTAAATCAAAAAAAGAATTTAGGGCCCACTCTGAATATATTGATTTGGAGTTTATTAAGCCTTTCTTATACATTGCAAAAAAAGTCAATCATAATTTCGATATTATGATTGAAAGTAAACAGAAAGATTTAGCAATGTTGCAATTCATACATGAATTATCCTCTATAAGAGGGATAAAAAGAATAAAAAGCGCAACGCTACAATGGTAAATTGTAATGTTGTGCTTTTTTTTTAAAAGTAATTCTTATAGTAAAAATGTTCCTATTTTATATGCTATTATTTAAATTAGCATTTTCCCCCTGAGATTCAACTTTATTGAAACGGAGTCATAATATGATTAATCAAAAAAAATATGTACAATTTGTCATAATTTATATTTGTATATTTTCTCTTTGGATATTCTTTATTCCAAATGAGTGGAATATAAAAGAAATTGGAATCCTTTTCTTATTTTGTTTTGCTGCAATCTTTTCTTGTTATTGCTCATATAAAGCAATTAAGAAGATGAAACGCGGTGATAAATTATTTTGGGTGTTATTATTATGCACTTGCCTATGTGGATTGGCTATGGAGATAACTTTATTTCTTCATTCACTTTCTATATGTAATCAAGTCATATTCTCATATGAGGCACTACCTTTTTTCATCATACAATATATTTTACTCTTTTCTGGCTTTGCTATAAAGTTCATAAAACATTACTCTATTAGAGGCCTTGCCCAATTTTCATTCGATAGTATCTTTATCATTATTATGAATATTTATTTCACCTTAACTTTTATTTTGGACCTTTCAAGCTTCAATATGCTAACAAAGGGTACGTGGGTTTTAATCGGATACTTTATCGCACAATCATTAGTAATTTACGCCGTTATTAGCCTATATAGAAGAGAACAATATTCTTCTAGTAGAATTTCATTAATTATTGGTTTTACTATCATTCTCGTTTACGGATATATACAGCTGTTCCAGTTAAACATAGGAATGCAAACTTCTGCTGAAGTCTCTTATTTAATACATACCGCTTCAATTTTATTAATTGGTTTGTCGTCCATACTATATATTTTAGATAAACCAATACAGCATGAAACGAAAACAAAATATTATCGATTTGATTATGTGCGCTTTATATTACCTTATTTTAGTATAATCATTACTTTTTCTTTTATTCTCTTTCAACCTTGGGATGATAAGTTCATGTTAATCGGTCTAGTATTATCACTCATCTTATTATTCCTACGACAACTTTACATTTGGAAAGATAATAAAGTATTAATCGATACATATGAACAGCTGACTACACAACTAGAAGATGAAGTTGAAGAAGGTGCATTTGCATTATCCAAAAGTGAACAACGCTATAAATCTTTATTTGAAGATCATCCCGATGCTGTTTTCTCTTTAAATATGAATGGTATTTTCCAACAATCTAATACAGCTTGTGAAAGCTTATTTACTGCCTACTATTGTGAAGTAGAAAGCTATTCCCTTTTACACTTTATTGATCCAAAAGACCATGATTTACTACAGAAAGCTTTACAAATAACAAAAGAAGGTAGACCACAAACCTTAGAAGTTCGCACAAAAGAAAAAGAAGGCTATTACTATTATCTTCACATTACACTCATCCCTATTTTCATAAACAAAGAAGTTGTTGGGATGTTCGGCATAGCACGTGATATTACAACTTTATATGAAAAACAAAAACAAGTAGAACATTTAGCCTTTCATGATGCACTTACTGGATTACCAAATCGTCGAAAGTTTGAAAAGGATTTAAAAGACATTTTAAATACAGCTCAAACTAGTGCAAATGATGTTGCCATCATGTTCCTTGATTTAGATCGATTCAAAAAAATTAACGATAGACTTGGTCACGACGTCGGAGATTTATTATTAATTGAAGTAGCAAAAAGGTTACGCAGTTGCTTGCGTTCAAAGGATGTCGTTGCTCGCCAAGGCGGAGATGAGTTTACAATTCTATTACCAGATATGTACTCAGAAAAGAGTGCAATATTTATAGCTGAACAGATTTTAACCATTTTAAACAAACCATTCTTCATTAAAGATGAAGAACTGTCTATTACACCAAGTATCGGAATTGCAATGTACCCTGATTATGGAACAGATGTAACAGAATTAATGAAAAATGCTGATATGGCTATGTATCGCGCGAAAGCAAATGGAAAAAACAGATTCGTTTTCTTCTCAAAAGAAATGAGTATTGCTCAAAATGAGAGTAACTTCTTAGAAGGAGAACTTTCAAAAGCATTACAACAAAATGAATTTTCCCTTGAATACCAGCCACAAGTAAGCACAAAAACAAAACAAATTATCGGCTTTGAAGCATTAATTCGTTGGAAACATCCAAAACTCGGTATCGTATCCCCTGCCCAGTTCATTCCGCTAGCGGAGGAAACCGGATTTATTATTGAGCTTGGAAATTGGATTTTACGTACCGCCTGCTTAGAGGCAAAAAGGTGGCATAATCAAGGTTTTTCTCACTTGAAAGTTGGTGTGAATTTATCTGTTGTTCAATTTAACCATGCAGATTTAATCCCAACCATTTCAAAAGTATTAGAAGAAACAGAGCTAAAACCAGAAGCATTAGATATTGAAATTACGGAAAGTATCGCAATTAATCAAAATCAATCTGTAGTTGCAAAGTTAGAACAGCTTCAAAATCTCGGTATTCAAATTTCAATCGACGACTTTGGAACTGGTTATAGTTCTTTAGCTTATTTAACAAAATATCCAATCAACACATTAAAAATCGCTCGAGAGTTTATTTGCGGCATTACAACTAGCCCTTTAGAGGAAGCGATTATTTCTTCTATTATTACACTATCAAAAGAACTACATTTAGAAGTTATTGCGGAAGGTGTAGAGACCGAGGAACAATGGAAGTTTTTATATGAGCAAAACTGTGACAACATTCAAGGGTTCTTTATTAGCAAGCCTGTTTCTAGTAAAGATGTTTGGAGGTTACTCCACAAAAAAACAACCGTCTAAGTAAGACGGTTGTTTTTTAATGTTCAAACGGTATATCACGAGCTAATTGTACTTGATCTTGCTGATTTATTAGCACTTGCTCTTGACTTACTCCAAAGGCAATACCAGACAACATTGCAACGGCTACTAAACTACAAACAAGAAATTTCTTCATATTTATCACCCTATGTTTTTTCTTGTAAATATATCACAAAAATATACTTGTAAAATATGCAAATATGCATATCGGGACCAACCTTAATTTAAATATTTCTTTTTCTTTAATACAGCCGCTTTATATGAATGCAAATCTAATAAATCAAAGAATAAAGAAGCTTTTTCATAAACTTCTTTAATTTCATTTGATGCATAATCTAATTTCTCCAGACACTCACCCTTTTGGTAATATAAATGCCCAATTAACTCCATACTTCCTATATGACAGGAAGTCTCAATTGCTTCATTCAATTGATATAGTGCATCTTCAAAATGATTACTCAAACATAAAGCTTTTGCATAGTTATATCGAACTTTAACTATAAATACCTGGTTATTGTTAAATGATTCTAACTGTTTTAAAATTTCTCGGAATAGTGTCATTGCTTTGTCCAATTGATCGTTTTCTGCATAAATGATTGCAATAGAATTTTCAATATATAAATCTTGAAATACATCTACCCCTCCATATGATTGATGTACAATTTTTTTTAACTCTAAAATACAATATTCAAAATCGAGTTTCTTCAAAACATATGCAGATAAGTAATAGTACCAAAGAAGAAACTGATTAAATTCTGGATGGGATTTTTCTTTCTTAAGTTCATTTGAAACAATTTTATAAATTTCATCATATTTTTTTTTCTTGCTCAATACTTGAATTCGATCTTTAAACTGCTTTTTCCTCTCAATATCAGAATAAATGAGTACCTCATAAAAATGAGTAATGGGAACTTGTAATTTTGCTGCAATACCTTGCAATATATCCATACTTGGGTATACTGCGCCCGCTTCAATTCTGCTCACTTCCGATTGATGACATATGTTATCAGACAACTGTTTTTGTGTTAATCCTCTCATCACCCTAATTTTCTTTATTTCATTTCCTAATTTTTCTGCGTTCATACTTACTCACCATCCCATTATAACAATCTAATTTTTTGAGTTGTCATACCACTACAATAATGTGAATTCGACAATTTTTGATATGAAATAATGCATAATATATATAAAATTCGGCAAATTTTTCATACAATCCATCTCACATAATATAATAGACTAGTAATTTTATAGATAAATTATAGAAAATTTGCCCGTGCTTTCGTTACATTCGGTCTTCTTTATCCTTTATCAGCAGAAGCTATTCATGCCCAAGAATTAAATAAAAATGAAGTGAAAGTTGAAATTGCTCAGCCTGGTTTAACAATTGGGAAATTAACAGAACCTCAAAATGATACGAAAGAAAATATTGCGAAAAAGTATTTAAAAGGTGAGGTAAACGGGGCTAAAGCTCAACAAGAACAAGTCACTACTGAAAAAAATGTAGATTTCCAACCTACAAATAAAGAAACAAAAGAAAATCAAACCGAAGTTCGCCTTGCACAAACTTACAAAAACTATAAAGTATATGGCCAAAATCTCATTGTAAAAGTAGATAAAAATGGAGTAATCACAACTGTTAGTGGTAAAGTTGTTCAAAATTTAGATCAACAACCTAATCTTACTATAACAAATTTTTTGTCGAAAAATGAAGTGAAATCTAAATTACGCGATATAGTTCAAATTCTAGGTGATGCAACCGAGACGGAATTACAAGAAAAAGAAGTTTACCACTCATAGGTAAACTTCTTTTCATATCCATCCCTTTTCTTCCGCAATTGTAATTGCCTCAATTCTATTTTTCGCATCAAGCTTCGTTAATACTTCAGAAATATAATTACGTACTGTACCAGGTGAAAGATAAAGTGCCTTCGCAATTTCATTTGCCGTCTTTCCTTCTTTCGCAAGTAACAATACTTCTTTTTCGCGATCCGATAAAGGATTTTGCTCCTGCCATAAGCCGAACATTAAATCTTGAGAGATCTCTCGTTTTCCTTTCATTACATTGCGAATTGATGCGGCTAAATCTTCACTTGGGCTATCTTTTAATAAATATCCGTGCACGCCCGCTTTCATTGCTCGTTCAAAATATCCAGGACGCGCAAATGTTGTTAAAATCATTACTTTACATGCTGATTTTTCTTTCTTTAACGTTTCCGCAACATCTAATCCACTTTGAATTGGCATTTCAATATCCATAATGCTTACATCAGGCTTTAACGATTCAATTAGTTTTAGCGCCTCTTCCCCGTTCGCAGCTTGCCCAATTACTTCAATATCATCTTCTAGATCAAGCAGGGCCCCTAATGCACCACGAAGCATCCGCTGATCTTCTGCAATAATAATTCGAATCATGCCCTCACCTCATCTTTTCCTGTTCGAATAACAACTGGAACTTTTACTGTTAATAGTGTCCCTGGATTAATCGTACCCAGTTCAACAAATCCATCAATAAGAGCGATTCGCTCTTTCATGCCACGAATGCCATTTCCATCATGGTTTTGATCTGCTAAGCCAATTCCGTTATCTTCTACTGTCAAAATTAATTCGCCTTGTGATTCTAGTACAGAAACTGTGCAACGCGTTGCCTTACTATGCTTTACAACATTTGTCACAGCCTCACGTAAACACATTCCTAAAATATTTTGTTCAATGGGTGATAACGAACTCGCACTCGTTTCTTGTTTGATCTCTAATCCAATATTAGCAGCTTGTAAGATTGCTTTTATTTGCTCAAGCTCTTCTTCTACTGTAATCATGCGCATATCAGAAATTAATTCCCTTAGCTGCTTTAAAGCGGTACGAGATGTTTGTGTAATTTCCTTCGCTTCCGCACTTGCACGCTCTGGATTTTTTACAATTAACTTCTCCACAAGCTGACTTTTTAAAGTAATGAGTGATAACGTGTGCCCTAACGTATCATGAAGATCCCTTGCAATCCGCTGCCGTTCTTCACGTTTTACTAAGTCTTTAATTTGCTCATTCGCTTCATTTAATTGATTTCTTAACATCTTTTTCTGATTAAAGTTGCGCATACCAAATGGTGTAAGAAGCATTAAAATAAACATTGGAACAATATTTACTAAACTTGTAGTCGTTAGTTGATTCATATTTACAAATAAAAATGCCCCAAGCATTATAACTAACAAACATAATAGTACTCGAAACACTTTCTTATTTGGCGTAAATCCCATCGCACTTGCCGTGAAAAAACCAAAGAATATCATGAAAGGATTGTAAAATAAAGCAAATAAAAAGATGAGTATCATTTGGATACATGCCCAAAAAACAAACGTCCTCTGCACAAAATAAAGCTGACGGTATGTGATGATAAAAACTATCAACATACCGCTTCCCATTACAAGCTTCCACCCTGATGCCTGCGCTAAATGGTAAATTGGAAATAATAGATAAACAAACCACATATACGGGAGGAAACCCATATGTTTCGGAAAAATTTCAATCCTCTTCTTCTCTATCATTTATACCGCTTCCTGTCTTTTTCTTATATATATTGATACTACAACAAATATAAGGAAATAACCTCCTAATACCGCGATATTTTCCCAACCAACTGATTTTCCAGCTACAATATCCCACGCACCGCTTCCGAAGTGGTATGTTGGTGTCCATTCACCGATAGATCTTAATATTTTCGGGAATACTTCGATCGGCATCCATAACCCGCCAATTACAGCTAGACTCATATTTAAAATGTTCGCTAAACCCGCTGCTGCATCCGCTTTCTTAATAGAACCTATTACTGTTCCTAACGCTAAAAATGGTGTTACACCTAACAACAACCATAATCCAGCGCCAATCCATTGCCCCACTGTTAACTCAACATGATTAATTAATATTCCTGCGATAAAAATAACTAAGATTGAAAAAGCATTCACTACAGTTTGAGCGATGATTTTGGCTGTTATATATGCCCCCTCTGGAAGTGGTGTAATTTTCAACAAATGTGTCCACCCTTGCCCCTTTTCCTGAGAAATCCTTACACCGAAACTAAAAAGTGCTGTCCCTACAATACTGAACGTCGCCATTGAGATTAAATAATGTGCTTTCCACGCATCCCCGTTTTGTGGCACTTGAATAACATTTGTGAAAATGTAGTAAAACATAACTGGCATTAGTAATGAGAAAAAGATAAACAATTTATTACGAAACGTACGTAAAATTTCTATTTTGCATTGCATCCATAAAGCTCTCATGTGATTTCCCCCTTCTGATTTGAGACAAATTGTTCAAATGCTTCATCAAGACTTCCACGTTCAACTGAAACATCTGTTACAGGTAAATTCTTTTGATAAATCGCCTTTAAAGTTGCATCTGTATCTTCAGTTGTTAAAGTGAAGTGCCCTTCGTTTGACTGTACTTCTGTTACATGTGGTAATTCCTTTAGCAATCTTGTAGGAATACTTTCCTTCGAATAAAACGTAATTGTTTTTCGCGAAATCGTCGCCTTCATCTCATCCGGTGTACCATCTGCGATAATCTTTCCGTTCGCAAACAATAAAATACGATTCGCCAACGCATCCGCTTCTTCTAAATAGTGCGTCGTTAAAATAATCGTTTTCCCTTCACTTGCTAACTTTCGAATTGTTTCCCAAAATGTTCTTCGAGACGTAATATCCATTCCAACTGTCGGTTCGTCTAAAAATAGTAAATCCGGATTTCCCGCAAGTGCGAGCGCAAAGTTCAATCTTCTTTTTTGCCCACCTGATAATTTCTCACATCTTTGCTTTCGCTCCGATTTTAAATTTGATAACTGTAGTAACGTTTCTTTCGCTACCGGATTCGTATAATAACTACGGAATAACTCAATTGCCTCTTCGACTGTAATGCTATCAATGACACTTACTTCTTGTAGCATCGCGCCGAGGCTATTACGAACATCTCTATGTTTTGGACTCTTTCCAAATATAGAAACAGTTCCTTCCGTCGGATCCTTTAATCCAAGCATCATCGACATCGTCGTCGTTTTCCCTGCACCATTCGGTCCAAGTAATGCTACGATTTCTCCTTTATTCACATGAAATGAAACGTTATTTACTGCGTTTTTATGTTTAAATGTTTTAGAAACACTATTTACTTCAATAATCTTTTCCATCTCTCCACCCCCGCTGTTTCTTATATTTACATTGTATTACTTGGAAAACTTAGGAAACAGTATGATGCGTCATAACATCGATATGACAATTGTCATGTATTCCTTATGAGACGAATCACCCCGCATACTGCAAGCGAGTAGCAGGACGAAAATAAACATGATACAATCGGGTAAGATATATATTCGAGGAAGGACAGTGGTTTTCATGATTATTCGTAATGAACAAGATTTAGAAGGCTTACGAAAAATCGGCCGCATCGTTGCGCTTGCACGTGAAGAAATGAAAAAACAAGCAAAGCCAGGCATGACAACGAAAGAGCTAGATTTGATTGGTAAAAAAATATTAGATGAGCATGGTGCTATTTCTGCACCTGAAAAAGAATATGATTTCCCTGGCGTAACTTGCATCAGTGTAAACGAAGAGGTTGCTCACGGTATTCCCGGAGATCGCGTATTAAAAGAAGGCGACCTTGTAAATGTCGACGTATCTGCTGCACTTGATGGTTATTATGCAGATACAGGTATTTCATTTGTACTTGGAGAAGATGAAGCAAAAGAAAAGCTTTGCCAAGCAGCTGTTGATGCATTTTGGGCAGCAATGAAAAAGGTGAAAGCTGGTTCAAAACAAAACCAAATTGGTCGTGCTGTTTCAAACTTCGCACATAAAAATGGATACAATGTGATTCAAAACTTAACTGGTCACGGTATTGGTCTCAGCTTACACGAAGCACCAAATCACATTTTAAGCTACTTTGACCCAATGGATAATGCGCTTCTAAAAGACGGTCTTGTGATCGCAGTAGAGCCATTCATTTCTATGAAAGCTGATCATATTATTGAGCGCGGTGACGATGGTTGGACATTCGTTACGCCTGATAAAAGCCTTGTTGCACAATGTGAACATACAGTTGTCGTAACACGCGGCGAACCGATTATTTTAACAGAAATATAAAAAATAGCCGTTTGGTAGCAGAAACCTACCAAACGGCTATTTTTTATTACTTTTAGGTATGCAAAAATTTATATAAATAAAAGGTGGTGCATCAAGGCACCACCTTTTTAACGGGGTGAGGCTGCCCAAAAGTACGGAAAACCTTTGAACAGCCTCGTATTTTCATATGGATGCCTTACATATATCACTGATGATAATTATGAAATGCGGAAACATATTTATCATCACATGATTCAAACACGAGAAAAGAAACCCTACAGTGGATTCTTTTCTCTACATAATCTAAAGTTTGGGTACACTAGATTCATGCAATGTAGGAGCTTTCCAAGCAGAAAGCGAACCTTCATTTAAAATGATAGCATACATATCTCCACCAAAAATATGCAAATATGCATATAGTATTTTTTATTTCTCAATGTCAGAATATTGAAAAATAAAAAATATAAAGGTAAAATAAAGTCGTTATCCGTCTTCTTTTGTCAGTCAGAGAGAATAGAAGAATAGGAGAGGAAAAAATGAAAAAATCTTTAAAACAAAAAATAGTAAGCTCTTTGCTTGCTGTATCACTCGCTGTTAGCTTGGCTCCAATTGGACAAGCCAAAGCTGATTCCACGTCAGAAATCACACAGACTTCACCTATCACAAAACAAGTTGATGCAAGCCGCGCCATCGAACACATCCGTTTCTTATCCGAAACAATTGGTCCTCGCCCTGGTGGGACAAAATCAGAAGAATGGGCTTCTCGCTACGTTGGTATGCAACTTAAATCAATGGGCTATGAAGTAGACTATCAACCATTTCAAGTGCCAGATCAGTACGTTGGCTTTATTGAATCCCCATTATCCACAAAGCGTAATTGGCAAGCTGGCGCTGCTCCTAACGCACTAATTTCTACAGAAGCTGTTACAGCTCCTCTTATCTTTGTTCAAGATGGGACAAAATTAGAGGATATTCCAAATGAAGTAAATGGAAAGATTGTTCTATTTGAAAGGGGAACAACAGTAGCAGACTACAATAAACAAGTTGAAAATGCTGTTAGCAAAGGAGCAAAAGGTGTCCTTTTATACAGTTTAATTGGTGGACGCGGAAATTATGGACAAACCTTCAATCCCCGCCTAACGAAAAAGCAATCTATTCCTGTCTTTGGTCTTGCTTATGCGCAAGGAAATGCATTTAAAGAAGAAATCGCTAAAAAAGGGACAACAATTCTTTCCCTAAAAGCGAGACATGAATCTAATTTAAAATCCTTAAACGTCATCGCTAAAAAGAAACCAAAAAACAGTACAGGTAATGAAAAAGCTGTCGTTGTAAGTTCGCACTATGATAGTGTAGTTGGAGCACCTGGAGCAAACGATAATGCTTCTGGTACAGGATTAGTATTAGAGTTAGCTCGTGCTTTTCAAAATGTAGAAACTGATAAAGAAATTCGTTTTATTGCTTTTGGTTCTGAAGAGACTGGCTTACTTGGCTCCGATTATTACGTTAATAGTCTATCCCAAAAAGAACGCGATCGAATTTTAGGTGTCTTTAACGCAGACATGGTTGCAACAAATTACGATAAGGCAAAGAATTTATATGCTATGACGCCTAACGGTTCTCCAAACCTTGTAACAGACGCAGCCTTACAAGCAGGTAAACAATTAAATAATGACCTCGTTCTTCAAGGGAAATTTGGCTCTAGTGATCACGTACCGTTTGCTGAAGTTGGCATTCCTGCGGCTCTATTTATTTGGATGGGAGTAGATAGTTGGAATCCATTAATCTATCATATCGAGAAGGTATATCACACACCTCAAGATAACGTATTTGAGAACATTTCACCTGAACGTATGAAAATGGCATTAGAGGTTATTGGTACAGGCGTCCATAATAGCCTTCAATCTACCGTGAAAACAGAACAAAAAGCCGCTTAATACTATTTCAAGCCACCGATTAATCGGTGGCTATTTATTGAAAAAAAAATAAAAAAATAAATATGCATAAAAGCATATTTATTACATGGTATTATCGTGTATAATTAAAATCGTAATATATAAATAAAAACACATTTATTGTATAGCATTGACCTTACATTACATGCGATACCATGCTCTAAGCTTATGGTCCAATGGATAATAGGCTTTTTAAAGACGGTTTTGTTATCGCTTTAGGGACGCTGATTGAGTCCACCTTGAAACTGTTCTCTTTTTCTATAAAAAAACCCTTCAGGCTGCATTCTTCCCTTCACTTTATCGTGAAGTGTTTTTGAATACTTACCCAAAGGGAGCAATATCAAATAGTAATTTTTTAATTTGTCAGCTACTCAGATTACAGTGTAATCAATAATCTAAAGCTTTTTTATTATTTTATTCGCTGACGAGCGAGTAGGATTCCACCTAAAAGGAACAATACCATACCTCCAAGAATTGAACTCATTTCTGCTGATGTTCCTCCTGTGTTGGGAAGTAATGTTGGCTTATCATTTTCTGTAGTAGGTGGAACTTTTGAATCGCTATTTTCTTCTGCATTTGTGTTTGGATCTTTTGGATTTGTGCTTGGATCTTTCGGATCTGTGCTTGGATCTTTCGGATCTGTGCTTGGATCTTTTGGATCTACATTTGGTTCGTCCTTGATTTTTGTATTTGTGATGTCATAACCGTGTACGTCAGATTGGTATCCTGCTACTGGTTGTTCTTTCACTTCATACTTGTACGCTACTCCGTTTGCATCGTATACTGCTAAATCTTTGAATTCGTATTTCCAGCCTGTTGCTTTGCTTACTTCTTGTGTCGCAATCACTGTACCATTTTGTAGAAGGTCTACTTGAATCATTTCCGGACGATCTTTCGCGTTATCGTCTTTCCATGTTTTCGTTCCTTCTACTTTTGTTTCGCCTACTTTTGTATTTGTGATGTCATAACCGTGTACGTCAGATTGGTATCCTGCTACTGGTTGTTCTTTCACTTCATACTTGTACGCTACTCCATTTGCATCGTATGCTGCTAAATCTTTGAATTCGTATTTCCAGCCTGTTGCTTTGCTTACTTCTTGCGTCGCAATCACTGTACCATTTTGTAGAAGGTCTACTTGAATCATTTCCGGACGATCTTTCGCATTATCATCGTTCCATGTTTTCGTTCCCTCTACTTTTGTTTTGCCCACTTTTGTATTTGTGATGTCATAACCTTTTAATTCAGACTTGTATCCGGCTACCTGTTGTTCCTTCACTTCATACTTGTACGCTACTCCGTTTGCATCGTATGCTTGCAGTTTTTCAAACATGTACTTCCATTCACTTGCTGCTGTTACTTCTTTTGTATCTACTACTTTTCCGTTTTGTAGTAAGTCTACTTTAATCGAGCTTGGACGATCTGTTGCGTTGTTATCGTTCCACGTCTTTGTTCCTTCTACTTTCGTTTCGCCCACTTTTGTATTCGTGATGTCAGTACCATTTACTTTGGATTCATATCCGGCTACTGCTTGTTCTTTCACTTCATACTTGTACGCTACTCCATTTGCATCGTATGCTTGGAGCTTTTCAAACGTATACTTCCAGTTTGTTTCTGCTGTTACTTCTTTTGTATCTACTACTTTTCCGTTTTGTAGTAAGTCTACTTTGATTGTGCTTGGACGATCTGTTGCGTTATTATCGTTCCACGTTTTCGTTCCTTCTACTTTTGTTTCGCCTACTTTTGTATTTGTGATGTCATAACCGTGTACGTCAGATTGATATCCTGCTACTGGCTGTTCCTTCACTTCATACTTGTACGCTACTCCATTTGCGTCATATGCTTCTACATCTGCAAATGCATATTTCCAGTTTGTTGCCGCTGTTACTTCTTTTGTATCTACTACTTTTCCGTTTTGTAGCAAGTCTACTTTGATTGTGCTTGGACGATCTGTTGCGTTGTTATCGTTCCATGTTTTTGTTCCTTCTACTGTCAATTTCGCTACTTTTGTATTCGTGATGTCAGTACCACTTACTTTGGATTCATATCCGGCTACTGGCTGTTCTTTCACTTCATACTTGTACGCTACTCCGTTTGCATCGTATGCTTGGAGTTTTTCAAACGTATACTTCCAGTTTGTTTCCGCTGTTACTTCTTTTGTGTCTACTACTTTACCATTTTGTAAAAGGTCTACTTTGATCATTGTCGGACGATCTTTCGCGTTATCGTCTTTCCATGTTTTCGTTCCTTCTACTTTTGTTTCGCCTACTTTTGTATTTGTGATATCAGTACCACTTACTTTGGATTCATATCCGGCTACTGCTTGTTCCTTCACTTCATACTTGTATGCTACTCCGTTTGCATCGTATGCTGCTAAATCTTTGAATTCATATTTCCAATCTGCTGCTTTGCTTACTTCTTGCGTCGCAATCACTGTACCATTTTGTAGAAGGTCTACTTGAATCATTTCCGGACGATCTTTCGCGTTATCGTCTTTCCATGTTTTCGTTCCTTCTACTTTTGTTTTGCCTACTTTTGTATTTGTTATGTCAGTACCATTTACTTTGGATTCATATCCGGCTACTGGCTGTTCTTTCACTTCATACTTGTACGCTACTCCGTTTGCATCGTATGCTTGGAGTTTTTCAAACGTGTACTTCCAATTTGTTGCCGCTGTTACTTCCTTTGTATCTACTACTTTACCGTTTTGTAAAAGATCCACCTTGATCATTTCCGGACGATCTTTCGCGTTATCGTCTTTCCATGTTTTCGTTCCTTCTACTTTTGTTTCGCCTACTTTTGTATTTGTGATGTCAGTACCACTTACTTTGGATTCATATCCGGCTACTGCTTGTTCCTTCACTTCATACTTGTATGCTACTCCGTTTGCATCGTATGCTGCTAAATCTTTGAATTCATATTTCCAATCTGCTGCTTTGCTTACTTCTTGCGTCGCGATCACTGTACCATTTTGTAAAAGGTCTACTTGAATCATTTCTGGACGATCTGTTGCGTTATCGTCGTTCCATGTCTTCGTTCCTTCTACTTTTGTTTGACCTACTTTTGTATTTGTGATATCAGTACCACTTACTTTAGATTCATATCCTGGTACTGGCTGTTCTTTCACTGTATACTCGTAAGCCTTTCCTTCCGCATCATATGCTTCTAGATCTGAGAATATATATTTCCAACCCATTACTGCTAGTACGTCGTGTGTTTGAATCACATTCCCGTTTTGTAGTAAGTCTACTTTGATTATTGTCGGACGGTCTGTTGCATTTCCGTCGTTCCATGTCTTCGTTCCTTCTACTTTTGTTTTGCCTACTTTTGTATTTGTGATATCAGTACCATTTACTTTGGATTCATATCCGGCTACTGCTTGTTCTTTCACTTCATACTTGTACGCTACTCCATTTGCATCGTATGCTTGTAGCTTTTCAAACGTATACTTCCAGCTTGTTTCTGCTGTTACTTCTTTTGTATCTACTACTTTTCCATTTTGTAAAAGGTCTACTTTGATCATTTCCGGACGATCTTTCGCGTTATCATCTTTCCATGTTTTCGTTCCTTCTACTTTTGTTTCGCCTACTTTTGTATTTGTGATATCAGTACCACTTACTTTGGATTCATATCCTGGTACTGCTTGTTCTTTCACTTCATACTTGTACGCTGCTCCGTTTGCATCGTATGCCTGAAGTTTTTCAAACGTGTACTTCCAATTTGTTGCCGCTGTTACTTCTTTTGTATCTACTACTTTACCGTTTTGTAAAAGGTCTACTTTGATCATTTCCGGACGATCTTTCGCGTTATCGTCTTTCCATGTTTTCGTTCCTTCTACTTTTGTTTCGCCTACTTTTGTATTTGTGATATCATAACCATTGACTTTGGATTCGTATCCATCTACCGGTTGTTCTTTCACTTCATACTTGTATGCTGCTCCGTTTGCATCGTATGCCTGAAGTTTTTCAAACGTGTACTTCCAATTTGTTGCCGCTGTTACTTCTTTTGTATCTACTACTTTACCGTTTTGTAAAAGGTCTACTTTGATCATTTCCGGACGATCTTTCGCGTTATCGTCTTTCCATGTTTTCGTTCCTTCTACTTTTGTTTCGCCTACTTTTGTATTTGTGATATCATAACCATTGACTTTGGATTCGTATCCATCTACCGGTTGTTCTTTCACTTCATACTTGTATGCTTTTCCATTTGCATCGAACGCTACTAAATCTTTGAATTCATATTTCCAACCTGTTACTTTGCTTACTTCTTGCGTCGCGATCACTGTACCATTTTGTAAAAGGTCTACTTGAATCATTTCTGGACGATCTGTTGCGTTATTGTCGTTCCATGTCTTCGTTCCTTCTACTTTTGTTTGACCTACTTTTGTATTTGTGATATCAGTACCACTTACTTTAGATTCATATCCTGGTACTGGCTGTTCTTTCACTGTATACTCGTAAGCCTTTCCTTCCGCATCATATGCTTCTAGATCTGAGAATATATATTTCCAACCCATTACTGCTAGTACGTCGTGTGTTTGAATCACATTCCCGTTTTGTAGTAAGTCTACTTTGATCATTGTCGGACGGTCTGTTGCATTTCCGTCGTTCCATGTCTTCGTTCCTTCTACTTTTGTTTTGCCTACTTTTGTATTTGTGATATCAGTACCACTTACTTTGGATTCATATCCTGGTACCGCTTGTTCTTTCACTTCATACTTGTACGCTGCTCCGTTTGCATCGTATGCCTGAAGTTTTTCAAACGTGTACTTCCAATTTGTTGCCGCTGTTACTTCTTTTGTATCTACTACTTTACCGTTTTGTAAAAGGTCTACTTTGATCATTTCCGGACGATCTTTCGCGTTATCGTCTTTCCATGTTTTCGTTCCTTCTACTTTTGTTTCGCCTACTTTTGTATTTGTGATATCATAACCATTGACTTTGGATTCGTATCCATCTACCGGTTGTTCTTTCACTTCATACTTGTATGCTGCTCCGTTTGCATCGTATGCCTGAAGTTTTTCAAACGTGTACTTCCAATTTGTTGCCGCTGTTACTTCTTTTGTATCTACTACTTTACCGTTTTGTAAAAGGTCTACTTTGATCATTTCCGGACGATCTTTCGCGTTATCGTCTTTCCATGTTTTCGTTCCTTCTACTTTTGTTTCGCCTACTTTTGTATTTGTGATATCATAACCATTGACTTTGGATTCGTATCCATCTACCGGTTGTTCTTTCACTTCATACTTGTATGCTTTTCCATTTGCATCGAACGCTACTAAATCTTTGAATTCATATTTCCAACCTGTTACTTTGCTTACTTCTTGCGTCGCGATCACTGTACCATTTTGTAAAAGGTCTACTTGAATCATTTCTGGACGATCTGTTGCGTTATTGTCGTTCCATGTCTTCGTTCCTTCTACTTTTGTTTGACCTACTTTTGTATTTGTGATATCAGTACCACTTACTTTAGATTCATATCCTGGTACTGGCTGTTCTTTCACTGTATACTCGTAAGCCTT
Organism: Bacillus basilensis; assembly: GCF_921008455.1. NCBI lineage: Bacteria > Bacillati > Bacillota > Bacilli > Caryophanales > Bacillaceae > Bacillus > Bacillus basilensis. The sequence goes on from NZ_CAKLBZ010000001.1 coordinate 5,346,329, forward strand.
TCCTTCCGCATCATATGCTTCTAGATCTGAGAATATATATTTCCAACCCATTACTGCTAGTACGTCGTGTGTTTGAATCACATTCCCGTTTTGTAGTAAGTCTACTTTGATCATTGTCGGACGGTCTGTTGCATTTCCGTCGTTCCATGTCTTCGTTCCTTCTACTTTTGTTTTGCCTACTTTTGTATTTGTGATATCAGTACCACTTACTTTGGATTCATATCCTGGTACCGCTTGTTCTTTCACTTCATACTTGTACGCTGCTCCGTTTGCATCGTATGCCTGAAGTTTTTCAAACGTGTACTTCCAATTTGTTGCCGCTGTTACTTCTTTTGTATCTACTACTTTACCGTTTTGTAAAAGGTCTACTTTGATCATTTCCGGACGATCTTTCGCGTTATCGTCTTTCCATGTTTTCGTTCCTTCTACTTTTGTTTCGCCTACTTTTGTATTTGTGATATCAGTACCATTTACTTTGGATTCATATCCTGGTACTGCTTGTTCTTTCACTTCATACTTGTACGCTGCTCCGTTTGCATCGTATGCCTGAAGTTTTTCAAACGTGTACTTCCAATTTGTTGCCGCTGTTACTTCTTTTGTATCTACTACTTTACCGTTTTGTAAAAGATCTACTTTGATCATTTCCGGACGATCTTTCGCGTTATCGTCTTTCCATGTTTTCGTTCCTTCTACTTTTGTTTCGCCTACTTTTGTATTTGTGATATCATAACCATTGACTTTGGATTCGTATCCATCTACCGGTTGTTCTTTCACTTCATACTTGTATGCTTTTCCATTTGCATCGAACGCTACTAAATCTTTAAATTCATACTTCCAACCTGTTTCTTTGCTGACTTCTTGTGTCGCAATCACTGTACCGTTTTGTAGTAAGTCTACTTTGATGGCTTTATGCTCTTCCTCTGTGCCACCTTTCCACGTCTTCGTTCCTGCAACTGATGTCTTGCCTACTTTTGTATTCGTGATGTCATAACCATTGACTTTGGATTCGTATCCGTCTACTGCTTGTTCTTTCACTTCATACTTATATGCTTTTCCGTCTGCATCGGTTATCGCCAAATCTTTAAATTCATATTTCCATCCTGTTGCTTCGCTTACTTCTTGCGTCGCAATCACTGTACCGCTTTGTAGTAAGTCTACTTTAATCATCGTTGGACGACCTTCCGCATTTCCGTCCTTCCATGTTTTCGTTCCTTCTACTTTGGTTTTTTGTACCACTTTTGTATTTGTAATATCATAACCGTTTACTTCTGTTGTGTATCCATCTATCGGTTGTTCTTTTACTTCATACTTGTACGCTACTCCATTTGCATCATACGTTGCTAGGTTGTCGAATTTGTATTTCCAACCATCTGCCGCTGTTACTTCTTTCGTGTCTACTACTTTCTCATTTTGTAGTAATTCTACTTTGATTGAACTTGGACGATCTTTCTCGTTATCGCCTTTCCACGTCTTGGTCCCTGCAATAGATGTAGTTTTCACCTTATTCGGAATTGGCAACTTAACTCCATTTACAGCATCTGATTTAACTTCAAAAATTACTTTTGCTTGAGGATCGAAATCAACATAGTCTGGAGCTGAAACTTCTTTCACATAATATTTACCTGGTTGTAAATTAGGGATTTCAATTATCCCTTTTTCATCTGTTTTATATACATCTCCAACTTGTTCATCAGGCTCTTTATACAACTTAAACGAAACATTTGGGATTACTTTTTCTTCATCCCCTTCAATATGCTTCACAATTTTTAGTGTTCCTTTTGGAGTCACGTTACCTTCAGCACCACCGCCAGCTGTCATATTTTCGACTGGATGAGTACCCGATTCATTAACTGGTTCCTTGTTTAGAACTTGGTAATCAATCGTATAATCATTCTTAAAAAACTCTTGCTTCTTCCCAGCTTCCGTTATAGTAGATGTATAACCAATCGAAAAGGAGGCAAGACGCGCTTTATCCTTATTAAGCACAACTTTAAATGATTTGTCTCCAGTAAAGGTAATCGTTCCGTAACCTTGCTTTTCAAGCTCTTGTAGCGTTAAAGATCGACGACCTATATAATCATCTACAATTATATAGAAACTATCCTTATTAAGTGTTTGACCTTCCTGTAAATTATCAGTCACAACAATATCACGACTTAACTCTTCTTTAGCCAAGTTTATATTCAAGAACCAACGTACTTCATCGCTCTTACCTGAGTTCATATCACCAGTTTTATAAAAAAATGGTGGCTTTCCAGGATCTGTACCCCCACCACTGCTTGGGCCGGTAATTGTTACAGATTGCTTATCTACATTTGTACCGAAATTGGTTTCAATCTCTTTCTTTTCATCCGTTCCTACATTAGCAGCTTCCACAAAAAAGTTTAAATACCCTTTAATATTTTGATGTGTACTCACTTTATCATTAAATGTACATACCACAGTACCTGCAGTGACTTTACAAGTACCATAATCATCTAATAGAAACTCTGTATTTAATCCTTTTAATTCTGGAGGCAGTGTTAATGTTAGTGTGTCTCCAGACTTCAGCTTAAGACTATCTTTTTCACTGAAGTTTATAGTTACTTTAGTCCGTTGTCCGATAGAAAGATCTGTTTTATCAATCTTAAAACTATCCACAAGTCCTAATGTATTTAATTCTTGTGCGTTTGCTACTATAGGTAAAAGACTCTGACCTATAGTAAACATGAAAATCATTATAATCGAAAAAATAGAAGTTATTCTCTTTAAATACATACTTTATGTTAGCCTCCTCATAATTTAAAATATAAATAGTTTCTGGTACAAACATGTTATGATGAAAATTCTATTATCCAACTATTTCACCTACGTATTTTTAATAGCTATTATGATTTCTCTTCCCCCCTTCACTACTACTTAACAACTTGAAACTTGATTTTTTATAAGTGTATCTAACATTTTCGACACGCCTACAATTATGTACTTTTGACCTATATTTTTTAATAGGAACATAGATAAACTTTGACAAAAAAGTTTAAATAATAAATACATATAGACGACAGATACTGGAATACATTTAAAATCAGGAAAAAATGATTTAAAATGCATTCCAGACGAAACTCATGACAACCATTCTTCTTTTTGTGCCTTAGGGATTATAAAATGATTATTCTATGTGTAAAAGATTTTAGTGCGGGCAAATATAGACTAACTACTTCACAGCAAATATGCATCCTATCAACTTCCATACTTATCGTTCTGAAAAATAACGAAAATTAAGGGTTATAGTCGAAATAAGCATACCAACAAAAAAACTTGTAAATGTGGAGCGAGTTAAAATATTACGGACGAAGTATTGTTTGTCTATGAAGATAAAAGAAATATTCTCCAAATCTGAATAAAGTGAAACAAGTTTGGGGGTAACTAAAAACGATTGTGATTTTCAACTGATTTCATGTGAATTTTGCAGAAATACGGGAATCAGTCTTTTCATTTTTGGAGTATATAAATGGGTGTCGAGAAAAAGGGTTTCTCCTGATGGATCTGATTCTAGAGCTATGTCAAAAAATTAAAATAAACCTACATATCATCTATCCGCTAAAAATTTTTAATTTCTTTACGAATAATAAAATATTTATATATACTTATATACATTTATGTATTAATATATATATAAAAGATGTTAAATCAAAAATAAGAGTTGTATATCTCCTCATTATTTTTATCGAATCTAAAAAATCAAGTTGATTAGCACCAAATCCTTGACTCCTTAAATAAGAAGTTTTGAGGATTACCTACTCAGTTGTTAGATAGATTATAATTTTAAGTACACTTACCTTGATTGTAATAACATGATTTAAAGCAATTACAACATTCCCTATTAGCATTTCATCAATAAATAATACAGACATGCCTTTTTTCGTAATTCCCCCAAAAAACAACAAATTTTTTCCATAGTCTATTATTCTAGAATTGTTACCAAAAATCAATAGTTAATTGTTGCTCCCCATTTTTACTTCATTATTATAAGGCATCTTTAGGTTAACCGATTATCCTATTTTACATATCATATTCTGGCTAAGGTTGACCACCCTCATATAATTCTCCTTAATTTACACAACATTATATGTTTAGGTTTTTCAGAAAAAGCCACCTTTCTTCTAAAAGTAATAGCATCTATATCCTCATTAAAAATATACAAATAATTCAGGTTGCACTTTTCTATTTCTCAATATAAATTAATTAAAATAAAGAAAATATATAATAAAGTCTTTATCCGTCTTCTTTTGTCAATCCAAAAGAAAAACAATTAGTTATAGCAAAAATCACCTACTTTAAAGTGGTGATATTTTATTGAGAAAAAATATATATGCATAAAAGCATATTTTTTCCTACTCATTATCGTATACAATATTTACTGTAACAAAAACGATTACAACTAATAGGGAGGCTTTTCTACTATGAAAAAAATGATTTTAGCTGGTGCGTTAACTTTAGCAGGAATTACTGGTGCTACCGCATTTATTCCTGAAACAAAAGCTGCGGCTGCCGCTCAAGAACAAAGTTTCACAAAATTTTATTCTTTGCAAACTGGAGGTAGTTCTGAACAAGAACCTATTTTCCTTCAAAAGGGACAAGAGCTAACAATTCAACCTAACAGTAAAACTCCTAGTTACAGTGTTTATGACTCAAATCATAATCTTATTGGACGTTATTCTGATGGTTACGGCCGTATTTTCACTGCAAAAACGGATGGAAATATGTATGTTCAATTTCATGCACCCTTCGTTTACTACAGTCCTGTGAGCTTTTCTGTTACTTATACTATTCAATAGAAAAGAGGTTCTTTACAGGGCCCCTTTTATTTCTCTTCCCAATTCACTTTTACAAATCCATCTTTCACCATTACACCACTTATATTAAACACATATTTTTCATTTGCTTTCAATGTAACTGTAAAAGTACCTTTTTTCGATTCACAAATTTCCTTTAATTCGTTTATACCTCCTCCTTGTCTTTCATATACGCTAAAGCATAAGTTCCCTCGTTTTGCATCTGTCTCATAAGAAAATGTCACTTCTGTATCCTTTTCATACTGAAGTTCAATATCTTTACCGGCAATATCCCATGATGAGAATTTTGCCTCGTAACTTGTCTCCCCTTGCTTCTCATTTTCTAAATATATATCTCCTGCTCTCCACGCATCATCTAACGTTTGCGCAAAAGTAAAACCACTAAGTAATACAAACATTGTACTTGCCAATATCGCAACTAATATTACCTTCTGTTTTTTAACAAAATTCATCTTATATTCTCCTTCAACTTTCTTTTTACTTCTTCTCACCATATATAATAAAAACCCAATAAAGAATGGCAATATAACCGCTAAAACACTCCATCCTTTACTCATTTGATGTGCTTTAGCATCTGTATATACCCATGATGCAACACATATTAAAAGTGCTATAAAAGCTAAAAACATTGTCACTCCAGCTACTTCAAATATTACAAACGGATTAGCGAACTCTTTCATGTAATTTATACTCCTTCTTTAAAAATGACTGTATTACAACATATATCTGAATGTATACGTGCATCATAATAAAGACTGCTATAATAATTGGAATTTTGTTATCTAAATGAGTAACAAATTGTTCTATAACAACTGTTAACAAAACAATCCAAATGGCGTGAATACAAATCATCCATCTCTTCTCTAACTTCTGAGCCTTTCGCACGCCCTGCTTCGTATTATTTATCAGCTCTTCGCTAGGAATCATCTCTCCCGCTAAACTACTTTTTATCTTTTGATCAAATTTATCTTCCTTCATAAACGAACCCCTCCAAATGTTCTCGCATTTGCCTCTTCGCATAATTAAGGCAGTATTTCACCGTACCAATTGGTATATTTAATATTTCACTCATTTCTTTGTAAGAATATTGTTCATAGTAGTAGAGTACGAGCACAGTTTTATATTTTTCATTTAATAACTGTATAACTTCTCGTATCATTTCTGCTTCGACTTTTTGAATAAATTCTTCTGATATATTCACATCATCTGCATGCTCTATTTCTCCACCATCTTCTTTATGAAATAAATCCAATACACGATCTTTCCACCTTTTCTTTTTCCGATAAAAATCATAAAACGTACGAACACAAATTGTAGTAATCCACTTTTTATAATTCTCCACGTAAGAGAGTTGGTACCGCGATGAAAAAACTTTTATCCACGTCTCTTGAAAAATATCTTCCGCGTCTTCTTTCGTCTTCGCTAACTTATAGCATAAGGAATATATTTGCTGCTTATATATATCAATTAATTCTTCTACCTTTTCTGCCATCATAAACCTCCTGTCATTTATATAAGACGACGCAAATTCTCCTTTTGTTTGATAAAATTTTATTTTTTTATTATCTCCACACAAAAAGGCAATCACAACATCGTGTGATTGCCTTTTACTGAAAAACGAAAGTCCGCTTCCGCTTTTCTTTATGTCCAGCTCTGCCTCCTAGCCCCTTCTGTCTAAGAACCTTCCCCACGAGAAGATAAAATGCATCTTCTGTGGGAAAGAACCTTAGCCTTCGGGACTAAACAGTCGGCTCCGCTTTTCTTTATTACATTTTTTCTGGTGCAGATACTCCTACGATTGCTAATGCGTTTTGAAGTGTAGTGCGTACTGCTTTCATTAATTCGTAACGAGCTTTACTTAATTCTAAGTTATCTTGGTTTAATACTTTTTCTGCATTGTAGAAGCTGTGTAGTGCTGCAGCTAATTCAAATGCATAGTTTGTAATGCGGTGTGGCAGACGTTTTTGTGCTGCATCCGCAACTACAGCTGGGAATTCACCAAGTTTTTTCAGTAACTCTACTTCTTTCTCAGAAGTAACAAGTTTGTAGTTCACGTCTCCGCCTGTAGCTAATCCTAACTCTTCACCTTGACGAAGGATACTGCATACACGAGCATGAGCATATTGTGCATAGTATACTGGGTTTTCATTAGATTTTGATACAGCTAAGTCCATATCGAAGTCTAAATGAGAATCACCGCTACGCATTGCGAAGAAGTAACGCATTGCGTCCACGCCTACTTCTTCCATAAGCTCACGAAGTGTAACTGCTTTACCTGTACGTTTACTCATCTTCATTTTTTCACCGTTTTGGTATAGTTGTACCATTTGGATGATTTCTACTTCAAGTGTTTCTTTATCGTAACCTAACGCTTGAATAGCAGCTTTCATACGAGGAATGTAACCATGGTGGTCAGCACCCCAAATGTTAATTAACTTATCGAAACCACGCTCTAATTTATCACGGTGATACGCGATATCTGGCGTTAAGTATGTGTAAGAACCGTCGTTTTTAATTAATACACGGTTTTTGTCATCGCCGTAAGTCATTGAACGGAACCAAGTTGCGCCGTCTTCTTCAAAGATTTCTTCACGCTCTTTTAATACAGCAAGAGCTTGATCGATTTTTCCGTTTTTGTATAATGAAGTTTCTGAGAACCATACATCAAATTTAACACGGAAGCTTTCTAAGTCTTTTTGAAGTTTTGCTAATTCATATTTTAAACCGTATGAACGATAGAACTCATAGCTTTCTTCAGCATCAGCTTTTGCATAACGATCGCCAAATTCTTCAGCTAAACGCTTACCGATTCCAATGATATCCGCACCATGGTATCCGTCTTCTGGCATTTCTTTCTCTAGGCCTAAAGCTTGCATGTAACGAGCTTCAACAGAAAGAGCTAAGTTATGAATTTGGTTACCAGCGTCATTAATATAGTACTCACGAGATACATCGTACCCTGCTTTTGCTAATAGGTTACATAGAGTGTCACCTACTGCTGCGCCACGTGCATGTCCTAAGTGAAGGTCACCTGTTGGGTTCGCAGATACGAACTCAATTTGTACTTTTTCACCTTTACCAGTATTCGTTTCACCGTAAGCTTCGCCAGCGTTAACGATTGTTGGAATTAAGTCTGTTAAGTAGCTATTATCCATGTAGAAGTTAATGAAACCAGGACCTGCGATTTCAATTTTTTCAATAGAAGCTTTTGCTTTATCGAAGTTTGCAACTAATTCTTCTGCAATCATACGAGGTGCTTTTTTCGCAACGCGTGCAAGTTGCATTGCCATGTTTGTAGAGAAGTCACCATTTGTTTTATCTTTTGGAGATTCTAATACAACGTTTGGAATCTGTTCTTCTGTTGCTAATTCTGCCTTTAATACAGCAGCTTGAATTTCTTCTTTAATCAATCCTTTTACTTGTTCTAAAGAATTCATTATTTTGCCTCCTTCAAATTAAGTGTAATTGTATATCTGCCAGCTTCTTGTTCACTTAGAAGCAATGCGTACGTTAAGAAGAGTTGTCCTTTTTTCTTTTCATCCGACCATTTAAAAAGAACGTTATCAGTCTTTGTTTGCAATGCAAACGTACCAAGTTCACTCGTGTACGTACCAGTTGTCCATTCACCTTTCACATGCGTTTGACGCATTGAAACAGCACCTGAACGCATAATGAGAACTTGTTCATCTTGAATTTTAATAATTGTTTTCACTTCGCCCTGTTCGTTCGGCTCTTGGAATGTTACATATGTACCTTGACCTTTTACATAGTATTGACCATTTGCTTCAAAAGCAACGGTTTCCTTCCTCGCCCCTTCACGGATTTCTGTTACGAAATGAACGTGTACCGGCAAGCCTGCAAGTTGTTTCTCCACGTCTTGCACACCTTTCAAATGTTATAGATATTAAATAATGTATATAATAAATCACTTTTCCTATCATATCAAAAAAAACCTCTGTCTGTCTGCTGAAAAATCAGGAAAACTCCATTTCAAAAAATAATTCACTTTCACTTTATTTCATATGATAAAATATTTTTTAAATCTAAATATTCTTTCATTTAAAGGGGTGAGTTATGTGCTACCAACAAGATTGAAAAAAGGTGATGAAATTAGAGTTATTTCACCATCTTGTAGTTTAAGTATTGTCTCAACTGAAAACAGAAAGCTTGCTATAAAAAGATTAGCCGACATGGGCTTTCAAGTTACATTCTCAACATATGCTGATGAGATAGATCGATTTGCTTCCTCTTCTATTTCTTCACGCGTTCAAGACTTCCACGAGGCATTTGGAGACCCTAATGTAAAAGCCATTTTGACGACACTTGGCGGATACAACTCTAATGGTTTATTAAAGCATCTCGATTATGATCTAATTCGAGAAAATCCGAAGTTTTTCTGTGGCTATTCTGATATTACCGCTTTAAATAATGTAATTTACACAAAAACAGGACTTGTTACATATTCAGGACCCCATTTCTCTTCATTTGGAATGAAGAAAGGACTCGAGTATACGACCGATTACTTTTTAAAATGCTTAACTTCTAATGAGCCTATTGAAGTCCTGCCCTCTGAAACATGGAGCGATGATTCTTGGTATGTAGATCAGGAAAACCGAGATTTCATTAAAAATGAAGGATACTTTTCAATTCACGAAGGCGAAGCAACTGGAGAGATTATCGGTGGTAATATGAGCACATTGAATTTACTGCAAGGTACACCATATATGCCAAATTTACAGGATAAAATTTTATTTCTTGAGGAGGATAGCTTAACTGGAAAAGCTACTCTTAAAACCTTTGATCGTTATTTACATTCCCTTATGCAGCAACAAAATTTTGAGTACGTAAAAGGCATCGTTATAGGAAAGATGCAAAAAGATGCAGAATGTAAGATAGAAGACATTCAAGAAATGATTACTTCAAAACCTGAACTTGCACATATTCCTATCATTGCAAACGCAAGTTTCGGGCATACAACCCCAATTTTCACTTTCCCAATTGGTGGACGTGCAAAAATCATGTCTAACAAAGAAAAAACATCTATCACTATTTTAACGCACTAAAAAAGGAGCGAATAAGTCGCTCCTTTTATGGTTTTTCTATTTTTTGCAACGCTTTTTGTGGGATTGACTCTTTTGGGATTTCAGCCCACCCTTTTCCTTGCATACCTTTTGCATAAATTTTTATAAACGCCCCTGTATGCAATTCACGGTTCATCATTCTTTTAACAACTTGTAACTTTCCGTCTTCTGTATACCCTTTAAATGTATACAAGTAATCTCCGTCTTTTTTCTCACCTTTATCTATAACCGCATAATAATCTTGTATTTCTTTATTTGAAAAGAAGTTGTCTACAAAAGCATGTACACCTTCTGTTTTTGTGTTCAAATAGTACGCTGTTCCACCTAGAATGATGGCGAATACAACCAAAACTTTAATTACCAATTTCATACATGCGCCTCCTGTTTGCACTTCTTTTTCCCTAGTCATATATCCATACTTGTATTATACGAAAAATGACATACTATACTCTATCTAAACACCTTACACTTTCCTTACATTATTGTAAGGCATTTTCACCTTATAGCAATTTCCCAATAAAAAATTTTTCCGTTTCATGAACTTTTATATTATTATTGAATGATACAAATTTTTATTACAAAAATCAAAGGAGACAGTTTTCAAATGGCTATCTTGCAAGGTTTAGCACTATTACTTGTTGTACTTTGTCTATTTACACTTTTTAGTTACCGTGCTCCTTACGGAATGAAAGCAATGGGTGCTTTAGCTAATGCAGCAATCGCAAGTTTTCTTATTGAAGCATTTCACCGTTATATCGGTGGAGAAATGTTTCATAATGACTTTCTACAATCAGTAGGAGAAGCTTCTGGTAGTATGAGTGGTGTCGCAGCGGCAATTTTAGTCGCACTAGCAATCGGTGTTTCACCTGTATATGCTGTTTTAATCGGTATCGCTACTAGTGGATTCGGTATTTTACCAGGATTTTTCGCTGGATACGTTTGTGCTTTCGTCGTGAAATTTCTCGAAAAGAAATTACCAGCTGGTGTAGAGTTTTTAGCAATTTTATTTATTGCTGCACCAATCTCACGCGGAATGGCAATGCTTATGGATCCGCTCGTGAACGCAACGCTCGGTAAAATCGGCTCTATGATTTCAGTTGCAACTACAGAAAGTCCTATCATTATGGGCATTATGCTTGGTGGATTAATCACAGTTATTTCTACTTCTCCACTGAGTTCTATGGCACTAACTGCCATGCTTGGATTAACAGGTTTACCAATGGCAATTGGTAGTCTTGCCGTAGCAGCCTCAGCCCCAATGAACTTTATTTTCTTTAAACGATTAAAAATTTGTTCAAAGAAAGACACAATCGCTGTAGCAATCGAGCCTTTAACACAAGCCGATGTTGTTTCAGCAAATCCAATCCCAATCTATGCTACAAACTTTGTTGGCGGTGCACTTGCTGGTATTATTACATCTCTGTTCCAACTCGTTAATAATGCACCAGGAACAGCATCACCAATCCCAGGACTTCTTGTCTTATTCGGATTTAATGACGTTGTAAAAGTAACGATTGCTGCTGTATTATGTGGAATCGTTACCACGATTGTTGGATACATCGGATCAATCTTGTTCCGTAAATATCCAATTCGTTCTGCTGATGAAATTCGTGGCATTACTTCGGAAGAAAAAGTAGCATAAGAAAAAGAGTTATTCTCATCGTTTGAGGATAACTCTTTTTTGTGTTGTGTGATAGCCAGTGAAATTATATCAGCGATTTTTTTAATATATCGACTTACCGACACATAACGACAAAATAAGAGCCCCCTAATCATATAGGAGGCTCTTATTTTATCCAGCTACAGCGGCTAGAATGATCAGTGGCTTCACTTCTTCCCTCGAGGTAAAAAGCACCTTTTGCAGGAAAGAACTTTAGTCACCAGGTCTAAACAGTCGGCTTCACTTTTATTTCACCCAACCGAGCAGCATTTCCCGCACGAATTTGCTTGCTGCGACTGGTGTTTGATCACTATGGTCGTAGACCGGAGCTACTTCTACTAAGTCTGCTCCAACTACATTTATATTTGAATTTGCAATTGCCACGATGGAATCTAATAATTCTTTAGATGTGATACCTCCAGCTTCTAATGTTCCTGTTCCAGGAGCATGAGCTGGGTCTAATACGTCAATGTCAATTGTGACATAGACTGGGCGTCCTGCAAGTTTCGGTAATACTTCTTTTAACGGTTCTAATACGTCAAATTTATATAAGTTCATACCTACTTCTTTTGCCCATTCGAATTCTTCCTTCATTCCAGAACGAATACCGAAAGAATATACGTTTTCCGGACCAATTAAATCGCACACTTTACGAATTGGTGTAGAGTGAGATAAAGGCTCCCCTTCATACGATTCACGTAAATCAGTATGAGCATCCATGTGGATGATTGCTAAATCCGGATATTTTTTTGCCATTGCCTTAAAAATTGGCCAAGACACTAAGTGCTCACCGCCGAGACCTAGTGGAAACTTATCGGCATCTAAAAGTTCTGATACATACTCTTCAATCATATCTATGCTGCGTTGTGCGTTTCCGAATGGTAATGGGATATCACCCGCATCAAAATATTTTACCTCTTCTAGTTCACGATCTAAATATGGGCTATATTCTTCAAGACCGATTGATACTTCACGAATACGTGCAGGGCCAAAGCGAGATCCTGGACGGTAACTTACTGTCCAATCCATAGGCATCCCGTAAATAACTACCTTTGACTCTTCAAAACTTGGATGACTTTTAATAAATACTTTACCTGAATAAGCTTCATCAAAACGCATATTCTTTTCCTCCTTATGTGGAACTTAAGGTATCCCAACCTTTCATTATTTCTCAAATTTGGAGCGAGCTGCTCCTCTTTCTCGATTTACCGGTGTCTTCTTTTTTACAATAAGAAGACGATTTTCTTTACAGAAGTGTAAATAGCTAGCATGTTCAAGTCTTCTGGACAAACACCTTAAATGAGCTACTTACACTTTATTTGTTCCATACGATTCTCTTACTTAATTAGATCGCCAACAAATTTCGGTAATGCGAATGCTGCATTGTGTAATTCTTTTGTGTAGTATTTCGTTTCGATTTCGTGGAAACGCTCTTCACTTACTTCTAATGGATCATGTTTTTTAGATCCAATTGTGAATGTCCAAAGACCACTTGGGTAAGTTGGAATGTTCGCTGTGTATAAACGAGTAATTGGGAAAATCTCTTTTACGTCTTTAAACACAGTTGTAATTAGTTCTGGTGTGAACCAAGGGTTGTCCGTTTGTGCAACGAAAATACCGTCTTCTTTTAACGCTTTTGAAATTCCAGCGTAGAAGCCTTTTGTAAATAGATTTACGGCTGGGCCTACTGGCTCAGTAGAATCTACCATAATTACGTCATATTCATTTTCGCTTTCTGCGATGTGTAGGAAACCATCTCCTACTTTTACTTCTACACGCTCATTATCTAATGCGCCTGCAATTGATGGTAAGTATTGTTTAGAGTACTCAATTACTTTTCCATCGATTTCAACAAGAGTTGCTTTCTTTACGCTTGGGTGCTTTAACACTTCACGAATAACACCGCCATCGCCGCCACCTACAACTAATACGTTTTCAGGGTTTGGATGTGTAAATAAAGGTACGTGCGCTACCATTTCATGATAAACGAACTCATCTTTTTCTGTTGTCATAACCATGCCATCTAAAATAAGCATGTTTCCGAACTCTTCCGTTTCAACCATATCAAGTTTTTGGAATTCTGTTTGCTCCGTATGTAATGTGCGGTTAATACGCGCCGTAATCCCAAAATGTTTTGTTTGTTTTTCAGTGAACCATAGTTCCATCGTACAATCACGCCTTTCAATGCAAATTTATAATAGGGACATCATTAATGTCCCCTAACAAAAATAAAACAAAACATCCAAAATGTATAGTTAAAAGTACAAAAATACCGAAAATATATTTTAGTCAGAGGGTTCTAACATATGTACGAAAAGGGTTTGCCCCATAACAGGAAAGAAAACCCTTTCTTAAGAAAGGGCTTTTGTCTCTACTTCTACTGGTTTACGAATTGGAATTAGGATCATAATACAACCAATTAACACCACAATTCCACCTACTAAAAATGGACTTTGTGGTGAAACAGTATGACCGATAACTCCTGATAAAATCGGAGCAATTGCGCCTCCTAACCAACGAACAAAGTTATAAACACCTGATGTAACAGATCTTTCATAAGGTGAAATATCCATTACATAACTTGTAAATAATGCATTATTTAATCCTGATGCTAATCCTGATAGAACAATTAATACAATTTGTAACCACATAATTTTCACAAAGAATAGTGCAATTAAGAAAATCGCAAATACGAGTAAACTACCTTTCAATAATGCTTTTGGCTCATATTTACCTTCTAGCTTATGCGCTAAAATTGCAGAACCGTAGGCTAACGCTAATCCCCATCCACAAAATACAAATCCTAATTGAATAGCAGATAAATGCATAATAAGTGGTGAATATGCTAACACAACGAAAAATCCGTAGTAGTATAACATCCCTGAAATCGCACCTTGCATAAACGGTTTATACTTCACCAGGTTAAGTAATTCCCCTACGCCTGCCGCTTTACGTTTCACTTTTCGCTCCGGTTCTTTCACAAAAAAGAAAACTAAAATAAATGCTAAGAAAATTAAAATACTCGTTGCGAAAAACGGATGACGCCAAGAATGTCCACCTAATATACCGCCTAATAAAGGCCCGCCTGCCATTCCTAAACCGATAGCTGCTTCATACAATCCTACTGCTTCATGAACTTCTTTACTTAATGCAATCAATAATGTCATCGCCGTTGCGAAGAACATGGCATTTCCTAATCCCCATCCAGCGCGGAAAAGAGATAATTGAGCAATCGTTTGCGATATACCACATATAAACGCAAATACAGTTACGATCGCAAGACCAATTGTCATCATTCGTTTATCACCAAATCTTGATGCAAATATCCCAGCTGGTAACATCATAATTGCCATCGTTAAAATATACGCCGTAAATAACATCTCTACTTGCCAATGCGTTGCACCAATCTTTTCAGCAATAATCGGCAAAATTGGGTCGACTACCCCTATACCCGAAAAGGCAAGGAAGGTAGCCACCACTGTAATCAATCTCCCTAGTTTTCGTTTGCTCTCCATTTTGATTACTCTCCTTTTGTATTCTCTAAAAATGTCACTGCACGATGGAAGCTATCCTCAAGTTCTGCCTTTACACGATGCATTTGCTCCATTTTCTCGTCTAACGTTTGCACTTGTTTTTCAAGCATCTCTTTAATTTCTTGAATCACTTCACGGTCACGAGGATTCTCGCTATTTCTTCTCTGTTCCATTCTTTCTTTTAACGATAAGAAATGCTGCATTTCTTGTAGCGTAATTCCTAGTACTTCTTTCGCTTCCACAATCCTTTTAATCCTTGCGATATCCTCATCTGTATACAGGCGAATGTTCCCCTCACTACGTTCAGGGGGATGAATTAAACCAATTTCCTCATAATAACGAAGTGTACGTTTTGTTAAACCAACTTGCTTTGTGACTTCATCAATCTTATACATGTTTATTCCTCCCTTCACTTGATTATTACATTTTACGTTAACGTTAACTTTTGTGCAACTGTTAGACTTTTGTAAATGTTTGTCATATTAAATTGTATTTTTTCCAAAGCAGTTTCATAATGGAAGAAAAGAGATGATAAGGAGAATTTCACATGAGTAAACCACTTATTTTCGCTCACCGCGGCGTAAAAGGAACACATCCCGAAAATACGATGATTGCCTTCCAAGAAGCTGAACGCATTGGCGCTCATGGAATTGAGCTTGATGTCCACCTATCAAAAGATGGTGAACTTGTCGTAATTCACGACGAAACAGTCGATCGTACAACAAATGGCATAGGACTTGTTTCCGAAAAAACGGTGGAGGAGTTACAAGCTTTAGATGCTGGTAGCCATAAAGACCCTTCTTTCCAGGAAGCAAAAATCCCAACGTTACGAGAAGTATTTATTTGGCTATCTACAACAAGCTTACAACTCAATATTGAATTAAAAACAGACGTGATTCACTATCCAAGTATCGAAGAAAAAGTTGTGGCTCTTGTTCGAGAATATCATCTATCGAATCAAATTGTATTTTCCTCATTTAACCACGAATCTGTTTCATTATTAGCAGAGATTGCTCCTGAAATCCCAAGAGCGATTTTATATGATACACCACTTGCTGATCCTATCGCTGAAGCAAAAACTAGAGAAGCAACTGGTTTACATCCAAACTTTCAACTACTAACAAAAGAATTTGTTCAACTAGCACAAAAACAAGGATACGTTTTCCGTCCGTATACAATTAACGAATACAAAGATTTACAAACTATGATTGATTATGGCGTAGATGTCATTATTACTGATTGGCCAGCACGCGCCTTTGAGCTCCTTTCTTAATTGAAGGAGCTTTTTGTTTTCCAAATTTCATTGTTTAAAATAACCGAAAACCCTCAATACTAATACAATAATGTTTGTATGAATGAGGGGCTGAAAAAGATGGATCAAACTATGAATCCGAAACTTAAAAAATATAAACGTCTTTTCTTCACCGTAATGTTTTCTTCTGTTCTTTTTTTCGTTTTTTCCTTTTTTGTTATTATTATAGTTGCAAAAATTATGGGACCTCCTCCTGTTGCTGTCCCGCAAACAAGTGTCTTTTATGCTAATGATGACACTGTTATAGGACAAAGTAATGAAATGCAAAAACGCTACAATGTATCTCTCAATGAAATCTCTCCTTATGTAAAAGAGGCGACACTATCTATCGAAGATCAACGATTCTACAAACATCATGGCTTTGATATGAAGCGTATTGCTGGTGCCATTGTTGCTGATTTAAAAGCGATGGCAAAAGTCCAAGGTGCTAGTACGATTACACAACAATACGCACGTAATCTGTATTTAGATCATGATAAAACGTGGAAACGTAAACTATTAGAAGCAATGTACACAATCCGCCTTGAAGTAAACTATAATAAAAATCATATTTTAGAAGGATATTTAAATACAATTTATTACGGGCATGGTGCTTATGGAATCGAAGCTGCGTCTCGTCTATATTTCGATAAAACAGCAAAAGAACTAACATTAGCGGAGGCTAGTATGCTCGCAGGAATCCCAAAAGGACCTAGTGTCTACTCTCCCTTTTTAAAAGAGGATCGTGCGAAAGGACGACAATCTCTCATATTAGATGAAATGGTAGAACAAGGTTATATTACGAAGAAACAAGCAACTTCAGCAAAGAAAGAGCCATTAACTTTTGCCTCATTGGATACAAAAAAAGTCGCAGAGATTGCACCTTATTTCCAAGATGCTGTACAAGCTTCTCTTCTTCGTGATATCGGATTAGATGAACAAGCCTTACAAAAGGGTGGCCTGCGTATTTATACAACACTAGACCCTAAATTACAATCGGTTGCAGAGCAAGCTGTAAAAGATCACATACCTGAAACAACAAACATACAAACTGCTCTCGTCTCTATGAATCCAAAAACAGGTGAAGTAGCTGCCCTTGTGGGAGGAACCGATTATAATAAGAGTCAATTTAACAGGGCTACACAAGCCGTTCGTCAGCCTGGTTCTACATTTAAGCCATTTCTATACTATGCGGCACTAGAACGAGGATTCACCCCTGCTACGCGCTTAAAAAGCGAATACACGGTATTTACTTTAGGTGATGGTGTTTCAAAGTATAAACCAAAAAACTATAAAGATTATTATGCAGATGATTTCGTAACGATGGCACAAGCTCTCGCAGTCTCCGATAACATATATGCTGTGAAAACAAATTTGTTTTTAGGTGAAGATATCCTTACAAAAACAGCGAAACAATTCGGAATTACGAGTGCATTAAAAGATGTTCCGTCTCTTGCTCTTGGCACATCTCCTGTAAAGCCAATTGAAATGGCGAATGCTTATAGCATGTTCGCAAACGGTGGAAAAGAAGTAAAACCGATTTTTATTCGCCGCATTATGGACCATGAAGGAAACATATTATACGATGCTCATCTGGAGAGTAAACAAGTTCTCGATAAAAGCAAAACGTTTGTCATGGAAGAAATGATGACAGGTATGTTTAATAAAAACCTAAGTAGTTATGCCGCTGTAACTGGCCAATCGATGTTATCAAAGCTATCAAGAACATATGCCGGAAAGTCTGGTTCTACAGAAACAGATAGTTGGATGATTGGATTTACCCCTCAACTTGTAACTGGTGTGTGGGTCGGATACGACCAACCTAAATCGATTTCAAACGTAGCAGAACAAGGATATGCGAAAAAAATATGGACCGATACGATGGAAAAAGGATTAGATGGACAGCCTAAAAAAGAGTTCAAACCGCCAAGTGATGTCGTAGCGTTGAATATTAACCCTGAAAACGGTAAGATTGCTACAAAAAATTGTCCAATTTCAGTGAAAATGTATTTTGCAAAAGGTACAGAACCGACTGAATATTGTATGGATCATGTTGATGATAAAGAGGAATTTGAAAAAAACAGTGAAGAAAAGACAAAAGCAAGCTGGTGGAAAAAATACCTTCCTTGGTAAAAAAATAGCTGACGGGCATCCGTCAGCTATTTTTTATTCACTTAATAATGCACGACGCAATTCTTCACTAGACTCGTTCCAAATTGCTTCATTATGTTCTTTCAAGAACGTACCAAGTACTTTTTTAGATGATTCATCCATATGGTCAACCATAATGTGACGCTTCATTGATTTATCCATTTTGTTTACGTGCTCTGGAAGTGATTTATATCCACGGCGAATTTCACGGTCAACTGTCATTTCACAAGCTGTTACCCCCGCATAATAAGCACCTGTTGCCGTTCTTTCAATCGTTACCCAAACAAGCCAAAATGGTTTACCGTTTGGAACTTCATCTTTATTTGTTAAAAACTTAATCCCTTTTTCTACTGTACTACGCGCATGCATCGCTCCGATATCAACGAATGCTGTTTTCTCTAGTACATCGACAAATACAGGTGAAATGTTTTCTAGGCTTAATGCTCCAACTCCAAATCCACCATGTCCATCTGTTGAATCATTTTTTACGATATTAAAACCGATTTTTTTCTTTTTCTCTGTCATATGTAACTTCCTCCTCGCTTACTAATTATAAAAGCCCAAAAATAGGCGCAATGATACTGTCTAAAAATACAAATACATACGGAATAACAACATTGAAAATAGGCTGAATTGTGTAATTGCTAAGCGGTGTAATAACAAGAATTAATAACGCAATTGCTCCATACTTTTCATACTGTGTCATTTTCGCACGAATATTTGCTGGTGCTAAATCTTCCACAACGCGATACCCATCCAGCGGTGGAATCGGTAATAAGTTAAATACAAGTAAAACAATATTAAGCCCAATGAAAATCTGGAAGAATTGACTTAACGTCTTTCCTACTGCAGGTGGAATGGCATCTAGCACACCAAATGTTATTAAGCTATACCAAATAATCAAACCAATTGCACTTAAAATTAAATTACTAATCGGTCCTGCAATAGAAACTAATATTCCTGCAAGACGCGGTCTTTTAAAGTTGTACGGGTTAACAGGAACTGGTCTTGCCCAACCGAACCCAATAATTAATACAGCAATCATCCCGATAGGGTCTAAGTGAGCCATCGGTGATAACGTTAAACGCCCTTGTTTTTTCGCTGTATCGTCTCCAAATTTATATGCAACATATGCATGCGCAAATTCATGCACTGATAATGCAATAATAATCGCCATCGCCACTAATGGGATTTCTTGCAATGGATATCTAAATAACTGATCCATGATTCATCTCCTCTTCAATATGTCAAAAAAGAAAATATTTGTTTTTCCGATTGTTCTTCCCCATAATCCGCTATAATAAGAGTGTAACTTACATAAAAGGAGCGATTATATATGCCATACGTAACAGTGAAAATGTTAGAAGGACGCACAGAGGAACAAAAGAAAGCTCTTGCTGAGAAAGTAACAGCAGCAGTAAGCGAAACAACTGGTGCTCCTGAAGAAAACATCGTTGTTTTCATCGAAGAAATGTCTAAAAACCATTATGCAGTTGGCGGAAAACGCTTAAGCGACAAATAATTTCAAGTTCTTTCATAAGAAGCGGCCATTAGCTGCTTCTTATTTCTTTCCTTCTAACAACTCAATAATTCTCTCTTTATATTTTCCTTTTCTTCCATCTTCATAGATTAAATCATGCGGATAGAATAATTTTTGATCTGTTCTCTTCTTACCAGTAATCGCCTCAACAATATCCGATTCACGTGAAAGCTCTCTAAGATCTCCATTCGGCATAAGAAGTAAGATTGGCAGACGTTCTTCTTCTTCTCCAGCACGATAAAAGTCATATGGTAAGTCTGATGTTGAATCAACTACTAAATAATACTCTGGATCGAGTCCAATCTTTTTAAATAAGCTACTTAATTCCATCCAATTATCTAAACCATGCTTATCTGTAAACTCTACGTATTTAAACAGATCTCGGTTCATAAAACGGCGGCATAAGTCACTTAAAATTGGATCCTCTTCGTCTTGCCATACTTCGAAGTAGTAATACATAACGTTCTCGTCTAGCTTTAAATAATCCTCTACTGTTACTTCTTCTTCAAATAAAGAATAGAAATGAACAGGGTGATTTTTAAATGTATAATACTTCTCATGCAATGATTTCGCACGGTGTAAAATCTTCGTTAAAATAACTTCGGCACTGCGCGTTACTGGGTGGAAATATACTTGCCAATACATTTGATAACGGCTCATAATATAATGCTCAACAGCATGCATGCCACTATTTTTAATGACTACCTGATTCCCATACGGACGCATTACACGCAGTATACGTTCCATATCAAAGTTTCCATACTTTACGCCAGTGAAATACGCATCTCTTAATAAATAGTCCATACGATCTGCATCAATTTGACTGGAGATCATACTAATCGCTAATTTATTAGTAGATGTTTTTGCGATTACATCGGCTACCTTTTGCGGAAAGTCTTTATCCACACGATTTAATATGCGATTAATTTCCGTATCTCCAACGATAATCTTTTGCGTAAATTTCTCATGATCTAATGAAAATACTTTTTCAAACGAATGAGAAAATGGGCCATGACCGACATCATGAAGTAATGCCGCACATAAACATAACAATCTATCTTCAGCATTCCAGTTCGGTCTGCCATCAAACACATCATCAATCATACGACGAATAATTTCATATACACCTAACGAATGAGTAAAGCGACTATGCTCTGCACCGTGAAATGTAAAAAATGTCGTTCCAAGCTGCTTAATACGGCGCAAGCGTTGAAATTCTTTCGTCCCGATTAAATCCCAAATAACACGATCGCGTACGTGCACATATTTATGTACCGGGTCTTTAAACACTTTTGTTTCGCTGAGTTTGTCGTTTAAATATACCACTTTCCGACATCCCCCTTTCTTTACTGCATTCTTACTATATATTATAAACGAAATAGGAAACAGAAAGAAATGAAAGACTATATTAATTGCCTTTATAAAAAGAAAAAATCACTTTTATCAGAGTAAAAGTGATTTTTTCTTTTTATATTATTTCCCTAAAACAAACTCAGAAACTTCATCTAAGATCATTTCTTTACCTAGTGGGAAGTAACCTTTGTTTAAGTCTTCGTTTTTAATTGTAAACACGTGGTTGTTTTTAACAGCGTTCATATTTTTCCAAATTGATTCTTCTTGGAATTCTTTTAGGCGCTGAGAACCGTCACCAGTCGTAAATACGAATAAGTAATCTGGGTTGTAATCGATTAAAGCTTCTTTTTGTACTTGTACTAACGGTTTATCAGTTGGTGTACCTTTAACTGCTGGTAATTTTAAATCATTAAAGATTACGCTACCGTAACCGTAGTCACCGTATACACGGAAAGCATTCGGATATGCAGCCATTTTCATGAATTTAGCATCGCCAGTTTTCGCAACGATTTTGTCATGTATTTTGCTTGCTTTTTCGTCATACTGTTTGAACCATTCTTTTGTTTCTTTCTCTTTACCGAAGATTTGACCTACTTCTTCGAATTTTGGACGCCATTGGTCTAATGGAGTTTTTAACATAACTGTTGGTGCAATTTTAGATAATTGATCATAAATCTTTTCTTGACGATTGTTTACAAGAATTAAATCTGGTTTTGCAGCAGCTACTGCTTCGATATTAATTTTATCGCCCCAAGCAGAACCAACTGGTTTTACGTCTTTTAATTTCTTTTCAATATGTGCATCAATTTTTTCTTGAGATGTATTAGCAGTAATAATTGGTTTCATACCAAAGATTAATAATTCTTCTGTTGAACCACTAAGGTCAGCAATTTTCTTTGGATTTGCAGGGATTTTAATTTCCCCTTTTGCGTGTTGTACAGTGCGCTCTTCAGTCTTCGCATCCTTCGCATCTGCTTTCTTCTCTTCTTTGTTAGAACAAGCTGCAAATAGTACAGAAGTAACGACTAGTACCATTGCTAATAACGCCATTTTAAAATTCTTCATGTTCCCACTCCTTCTAGCTGTATTTCTCTTATAAGTTACAGTGAACTATAAGAAACAAGGTTAACAATTAATCAATATATTTTTATTAATTGTTGTTTATGCCCCGTTCTAACGGGTGTTCAACTTCCTATTTACTAATAAGAAGCTCAACATCCATTAGAAGCCCCCTCTTTACGAGGGGGATTCTACTTATGCTTTTTTACGCAATTGATTACTAATCATCGCTAAATCATATGTTAAACAAATCGGTTTACAGTTTACTGGACATGGAACGATTTGAGCTTCAATCTCAAATACGTTACGAAGTGTTTCACTCGTCATAACTTCATCTGGTGTTCCTTGTTTCATTAACTTACCTGCTTTTAATGCAATCATATGATCTGAGAAACGAGAAGCATGGTTTAAGTCATGGATAACCATAACAATCGTTCTACCTTCTTCTTCATTTAACTTTTTCAATAAGTTTAATACTTCTAATTGATGGGCCATATCTAAGTACGTTGTTGGTTCATCTAATACGAGTAATTCTGTTCCTTGTGCAAGAGCCATTGCAATCCATACGCGTTGACGTTGCCCACCTGATAACGCCTCTGCTGAACGATTTGCGAATTCTGTCATTCCCGTCACTTCAAGTGCCCAATGGATGTAGCGATAATCCTCTTCTTTCAACGTTCCAAATCCTTTTTGATGAGGAAATCGTCCATATGAAACGAGTTCAAACACAGTAAGGCCAGTTGGCACTTCTGCAGTCTGTGGTAAAATCGCCATTTTCTTTGCGATTTCTTTCGTTGGCTGTTTCTCAATTGCTTTTCCGTCAAGATAAACAGTACCTTTTTTTGCTTTCAAAATACGAGAAGCCGTTTTTAATAATGTGGACTTCCCACAACCATTTGGTCCAATAATTGTTGTAATTTTCCCTTCCGGAATTTCAACTGTTAATCCATCAATAATTAACCCTTCATTATAGCCAACAGATACCGCATCAACTGCTAAAGTTGCCATACAAAAAGCCTCCCTTTATTTTGTCCTCATAAGTAAGTATATGAAATACGGTGCACCAATTACAGAAATAACAAGACCGACCGGTATTTCTGAAGTTGGTAACACACTTCTTGAAATTACGTCTGCGAATAAAAGTAAAAACGTTCCTATTAGTGCAGCTGTAGGCAGCATAATTTGATGTTTACCACCAACAAGGCGCCTTGCTAAATGTGGAGCCATTAAACCGATAAAACCAATTCCTCCGGCAACAGCGACAGATGCACCTGCTAAACAAACTGCAATAAATAATAATTTACGTCTTTCTTTTTCTACGTTTAAACCAAGACCAACTGCTGTAGAGTCGCCTAGGTTCATTACATTTAATATGTGCGCCTTACTAATAGCAAGTGGCAAGAAAATAACCATCCATGGAAGTACACTTAGCACGAACTTCCAATCTGTGCCCCACAGACTTCCTGCTAACCAAATCGTAGCAAAACGGAAATCGTTAGATGTCATCTTCATAGAAAAAATTAAACTAACAGCACCAAATCCGGCTGCAACGGCGATACCAACAAGTATCAATCGAGTAGATGAAACGCCGTCCTTCCATGCTAGTAAATAAATAATAACCGCTGCTAATATCGCTCCAACTAACGCGAAGAATGGAAGGATAAATACAGATAAAAATGTACCAGTCCCAACTTTCCCGAAGAAAAAGTAGACAAATATAACAACTGTTAATCCCGCTCCAGCATTAATACCGATAATACCTGGATCAGCAAGTGGATTTCGTGATAACCCTTGCAAAATCGCACCTGACATAGCTAAAGCCGATCCAACTAATATAGCAATAACCATACGTGGCATACGAAATTCAAATAAAATAACAGACTGATCTTCAGCCCCGAGTCCAACCAATGACTTTAATACGTCCATTGGTGGTATTTTAAATGTCCCTGTATTTAAACTCACTAAAAATACAGTAACGATTAATCCTACTAAAATTGTTAAAACAGAAACGTTCTTTTTTGTTAAGACACTTGTCCTCACATTTTCCCTCTCCCTTCGTTACGTGCTAAGTAGAGGAAGAATGGAACTCCAATTAGCGCTGTAATTGCTCCAATTGGCGTTTCAAACGGCGGATTAATAACGCGAGATAACATATCTGCACATTCAATTAACAGCCCACCTAAAACCGCAGAACATGGAATAACCCATCTATAGTCTGAGCCTACAAGGAAACGAGTCATATGTGGGATTACAAGACCAACAAATCCAACCGATCCTGCCATAGAAACTGCAGAACCTGTTAACACAAGAACAAGTACTGTTCCGATAAATTTAATTAATGTCGTATTTTGACCAAGTCCAATCGCAATTTCTTCACCGAAGCTTAAGATTGTAATATACCTCGACATCATAATTGCAATAAAGAGACAAACAAGCCCAATCGGCACTAACATATTAATACTTTCCCATTTCACTCCAGCAACTCCGCCTGCATTCCACATACTCACCTCTTGGGCAAGGTTGAAATACAGTGCAATTCCAGATGAAATGGCCCCTAATAAAGCACTAATCGCTGCACCTGCTAAAGCTAATTTCACAGGTGTTAATCCACCTGGTGAAGAAGACCCAATTCCATATACAATGCTCGCTCCAAACGCAGCACCAATAAAAGATGCGATAACGAACATTAAATAAGGTGAATTAGGGAAGAATGCATACATAATTGCAATTCCAAACACAGCCCCATCTGTAATCCCCATTAACGATGGAGAAGCAAGTGGATTTCGCGTCATACCTTGCATAATTGCTCCTGATACCGCTAAAAAAGCACCTGCAACTACGCCCCCTATTGCTCTAGGCATGCGAAGTTCTTGAATTACGTTATGATGCGTCAACGACCCATCAAACTGAAACACAGCTTGCCATACAGTCTTTAAACTAATATCAGCAGCACCAAATGAAATAGAGACTGCCATGCTTAAAGCTAATAAAACCGTACCTACTACTAAAATAATAGAAGCAATGAGCGGTCTGCTCTTAATCTCTTTAACATTCACATCTTGCTGTTCTATACTCCTTGCGCTCGCTTCCATCCCTCAACCATCCTAACCAACAACATATATTTAATGAAATGAAATTTATTCTCAAATAGTAATAAAAAAATTAGGCGAATTGACCTTTTCCTGATAATGATTCTCAGAATCACACTTTCTATTCTACCTATCGCTTTAAAAGGCTGTCAACCATTATTTTGAAATATAAATTTATATAGATAAAAATTTGAATAAACGGATATCGCCTATCCTTCATTGAAACTCAATTAAACTTTTGTAGAATAAATCATTCCTCTTATGGACATAAAAAAAGAAGAGTAATCTGTTCACTCTTCTTTTTCTTACTTATTTAACTTCACTTCAATCTTTGTAATTAATTCATCTTCTGTTGGAGCCGCAACTGGACGATTATTTACAAATGCGAATGATTTTTTACGACCAGGACCACAGTAAGACTGACATCCAACTTCAATCGTTGCACATGAATCTACTTTTTTTAACTTCGGAATCAACGTTTTAACGTTCGTTGCCTGACAATCATCACACACACGAAATTCGTTTCCCATTATATAACACTTCCTCTATTTTAAACTTTTCTCAAGTACATTTAAAAATAAACACTAAATGGTATTTTACCGCTCTTTGAAGCTCGTTGCAAGTTTCCTTGCGACGCTCTTTCTTCATATAATGCTACATATTTATATGTTCTCCTACAGAGACTTCCGTCATTCTTGGCAAAATTTATACCTTTCATCGAAATCTACCATATTTTTAAAAGCTTTGTATAAAAGCACATTTTTTTGCCCATTATAAAAATAGGAAGTTCATAAAAAGAAAGGGAGTTGAATCTATGAAAGTAAGACAAGATGCTTGGACGGATGAGGATGATTTATTACTTGCTGAAACTGTACTTCGTCACGTTCGAGAAGGAAGTACTCAATTAAATGCATTTGAAGAAGTAGGAGATCAATTAAATCGTACATCGGCTGCCTGTGGTTTCCGTTGGAATGCTGTTGTTCGCTATAGCTATGAACAAGCTCTTCAACTAGCAAAAAAACATCGTAAAGATAAAATGCGTGCTGCAAGCGGGGAACAAGCGAAGAAACGTTTACTTTATACACCACCAGCTTCAGATTCGATAACTGATTATGAAGAATTCGTACGAGAGGAATCAATTGTACAATATAAAGAAGCTATTCCATATCAAGAATCTACCGTTCCTGTTGCAAAAAGCTCTATGACAATGCAAGATGTTATTTATTTCTTACAAACAGTTGGATCCTCAAATATAAAAGTAACAGCTCTCGAAAACGAGAATACGAGATTGAAACAAGAAATTAAAGCACAAATCCTTCGAAATGAAGAACTAGAAAAGAAACTAGAAAAATTAGAAAAGCAATCTCATACTGTACAAGAAGATTACGAAACACTTATGAACATTATGAACCGAGCTCGTAAGTTGGCAGTCATGGATGACGAAGAACGTTCTCAAACATCTTTCCGAATGGATCGAAACGGTAATTTAGAAAAAATTGCAGAATAAAAAGGATGCATTACATGCATCCTTTTTATTCTTTCACACCTAAACTTTCCCTTTATATATGAGAAAACTCCATTCTTCATTTTTTGCTATAATAGAGATTGTCATTTTAAAGATAAGGGGTTAGTTATATGAGCAATTCCCGTTCCATTTTATCGCAGCCAGAGTGGCGTATTGTAGATCAGTCTAGTTTAGGACCAACATTCCATGCATTGCAGTCATTCGCAATGGATGACACATTATGTACTAGTATCGGAAATGGTCAATCAGCTGCAACAATGCGTTCTTGGGTTCATCACAATACAATTGTTCTTGGCATTCAAGATTCACGCCTACCACACTTAGAAGAAGGTATTTCCTTTTTAAAGGAAAACAACTTCAATGTTATCGTTCGTAATTCCGGTGGACTTGCAGTCGTACTTGATGAAGGTGTTTTAAACGTATCACTTTTATTCCAAGAGACGGAAAAAGGTATTGATATTGATCTTGGATACGATACGATGTGGCACTTAATTCAGGAGATGTTACACGACTATGATGTTACAATCGAGGCAAAAGAAATTGTAGGTTCTTACTGTCCTGGTAGCTATGACTTAAGTATTTGCGATCAAAAATTCGCTGGCATTTCACAGCGACGTATTCGCGGCGGTGTCGCTGTCCAAATTTATCTTTGTGCTACAGGAAGTGGCTCTGAGCGTGCCGCACTCGTTCGTGATTTCTACAACCTAGCAATCCAAGGAGAAGAAACACGCTTTACGTATCCTGAAATTGTACCGAGTACGATGGCTTCACTTTCAGAATTACTTGGCGAAACCATTACAGTGCAAGATTTAATGATGCGCCTTTTAAAAACACTGCAGCAATTCGCTCCAAAGTTAACACCATCTCAATTAACAGTAGATGAAGTTCCTTTATATGAGACGAATTTACAACGTATTATTGATCGTAACAATAAAGCACTTGGCTTAGAAAAATAAAGACCGTCGCTATTATAGCGACGGTCTTTATTTCAATTCATTATAGAATTAAAGTGCTTGAGCTGCTGTAATTAAAGCTAACTTGTACACTTCTTCTTCGTTACATCCACGAGATAGGTCATTTACAGGCATGTTTAAACCTTGTAAGATTGGTCCTACTGCTTCGAAGTTACCTAAACGTTGAGCGATTTTGTAACCGATATTACCAGCTTCTAAGCTTGGGAATACGAATACGTTAGCATCACCTTTAATTGTAGAACCTGGAGCTTTTTTCTCAGCTACAGATGGTACGAATGCAGCATCGAATTGGAATTCTCCATCTAAAGTTAATTCTGGAGCCATTTCTTTTGCAATGCGAGTTGCTTCTACAACTTTTTCTGTTTCTGGAGATTTCGCAGAACCTTTTGTAGAGAAGCTTAACATAGCAACGCGTGGGTCAATACCGAATAATTCAGCAGTTTTCGCACTCTCGATACCAATTTCAGCTAAATCTTGGCTGTTTGGTGCAATGTTAATTGCGCAATCAGCGAATACATATTTCTCTTCTTCACGTACCATGATGAATACGCCAGAAGTTTTTGTAACGCCTGGTTTTGTTTTAATGATTTGAAGTGCTGGACGAACTGTATCAGCTGTAGAGTGAGCTGCACCACTTACTAAACCGTGTGCTTTGCCCATGTATACAAGCATTGTACCGAAGTAGTTTTCGTCTTTAAGGATTTTGCGAGCGTCTTCTTCAGTTGCTTTACCTTTACGGCGTTCAACGAAAGATGCTACCATTGCATCCATTTCTTCGTATGTAGCTGGGTCATAAATATCAACGCCTGCTAATGTTAAATTCATGCTAGCAGCTTTTGCGCTAATTTCTTCTTTATTACCAACTAAAATTGGTTTTACTAACTCTTCTTTTGCTAAACGCTCTGCAGCGCCTAAAATTCTTTCATCAGTTCCTTCAGGAAGTACGATAGAAATGCCTTTTCCTTGAACTTTTTCTTTTACTGTTGTAAATAAGTTGCTCACGAATAAACCCTCCTACATATGTTAAAAAAACTCTATCTTTAAGAATACTGCTTTTCCTCTATATTTTAAACTTATAGCTCCCAAAAAATAGATAAAATAAAAATGATTATATTTTCATAAAATTCAGCATAGAAATAAATCCCCTTTAAGCCTTATCTTCTCCTATTTTCCAGTAAATTAAAATGTGACAATTTTATGTGCCAAGGTTTTATATAGATGATTTTAAAACTATATATGCTATAGTTAACGTGTAAAACTATCATTAACTGAGGTGAATAGAATGAGTGAAGCAACAACAACGTTAGATGGCTGGTATTGTTTACATGATTTACGTTCTATTGATTGGGCTGCATGGAAAACATTATCTAGCGACGAACGCGGACAAGCTGTGTCTGAATTTTTAAATGTCGTTGAAAAATGGAACGAAGTAGCTACTGCGAAAAAAGGCAGTCATGCAATGTATACAGTTGTTGGCCAAAAAGCTGATATTATGCTTATGATTTTACGTCCAACAATGGAAGAGTTAAATGAAATTGAGACAGAATTGAATAAAACAACATTAGCTGAATATATGGTTCCTGCATACTCTTACGTATCTGTTGTTGAACTAAGCAACTATCTTCCAGCTGATGAAGATCCATACCAAAACCCACAAATCTTAGCTCGCTTATATCCAGACCTACCAAAAGCAAATCACATTTGCTTCTATCCAATGGACAAGCGTCGCCAAGGTGATGACAACTGGTACATGCTTCCTATGGAAGAACGTAAAAAAATGATGTACAGTCATAGTAAAATCGGTCGTCAGTACGCAGGTAAAGTACGACAAGTTATTTCAGGATCAGTCGGATTCGACGATTTCGAGTGGGGCGTAACATTATTCGCTGACGATGTTCTTCAATTTAAAAAACTTATATATGAAATGCGCTTCGATGAAGTAAGTGCTCGTTATGGTGAATTCGGAACATTTTTCGTTGGAAACATTTTACCAGACGAAAAGGTAGAGAAATTTTTACACATATAAAGTGAAACTTTAATCAGCCCTCACCAATCGGGCTTTTACGGGCAGTTGATACCCCTCCTAACTCCTTTGTTTTCGCTGAATTTCGAGGTAGGAATCTTACTGCTCAGCAAATAGCGGGGTAAATCGTAAAAAAGGAACGAAATTCGTTCCTTTTTTTATTATCTTCTATACTTCTCTTCAAAAAACTTCTTTTCTCTGCAAATTTGAACAAAAATCGACAAATTCTTTTCAAATTCCTAGTAAAATTGTAACCTTTTCATATTCAAATTTATGCTAAAATGGTACGAGCTACATGCTAATAACGATGCGAAGGTGATAAACTATATGAAGAAAATCTTGTCTATTTTACTAGCGCTTTTATTGTCAATTTCTTCCTTAGGAGTAACAACATCCCATGCGGAAGAAAAAATACATATAGAGGCTGCTGCTGCACTTCTCTTTGATGCAGATACAGGAAAAATACTGCATGAACAAAATCCAGATGAATTACTAGCTATCGCTAGTATGTCAAAATTAATTGTTGTTTATGCTGTATTAGAAGCAATTAAAGAAGGAAAAATCACTTGGGATACAAAGGTAAACATTTCTGATTACGCTTATGAAGTTTCACGTAATAATGAATTCTCTAACGTTCCGTTTGAAAAGGGACGCCAATATACTGTAAGAGAATTATATCATTCTATCGTTATCTTCTCTGCAAACGGATCTAGTATTGCCTTAGCAGAACTTCTTGCAGGAAGTGAGAAAAACTTCTTAAATCTTGCAAACGAACATGCAAAAAAACTAGGGTTAAAGAAATATAAATTTGTAAACGCTACTGGGTTAAATAACGCTGACTTAAAAGGAAAACATCCTGAGGGTACTGATTCAAATGCAGAAAACTCTATGTCAGCTCGCGATATGGGTATTCTTTCAAAAACAATGATTACAAAGTATCCAGAAATGCTAGAGGATACAAAACAAAGATTTAGAAACTTCCCGGACAATCATCCGAAACCAATTCGTATGGAAAACTGGAACTGGATGTTACCAGGTGCCGCTTTCTCTTATGAAGGAACAGATGGTTTAAAAACAGGAAGTTCTGATACAGCCGGATACGGATTTACTATTACTGCTAAACGTGGTGATGTACGTCTTATTTCGGTTATTATTAAAACAAAATCAATGGACGAGCGCTTCACAGAATCTCGCGAATTAATCGAATATGGGTTTAATAACTTCGAAAAACAAAAGCTAAAAGTGAATAAAAACAATACAATTTCTGTAGTAAAAGGGAAAGAAGATCAAGTAACTGTTGCACCGGAAAAAGAAATAACAGTAATTGCGAAAAAAGGTAGCAAAGATTCTTATAAAATTGGGACTGAAGTAGATAAATCTCTTGCTAAAGATGGACATTTAGTTGCCCCTATTAAGAAAGATGCCAAAGTAGGCTCCATTACTTTAGAATCAACTGATAAGTATGGTTTCTTAAACGGTAGTAAAAGTATGAAAGTTACTGCAAAAACAACAGAAGAAGTTGAAAAAGCAAATTGGTTTGTGTTAACAATGCGCTCTGTTGGGGATTTTTTCTCAAACTTATGGTCTAAAGTATTTTAATGATGAAAAGCTGGCTCACGCTAGCTTTTTTATTTTCCTCTCTCAATGTAAAACTTCGTTTGGTTGTCATATCTGAGTCCTTTTCCTCATACGTATGAACTAGTAATCGTTACACACTTCATCTAGAAATAAACCTCTTTCCAAAAGGTATTCCAAAAAGAGAGGTGACACATAATGGGTGTTATTGCTTATAACGAAGAAGATGTAAAGTTATTAGCTAGACTGATGCGTGCTGAAGCCGAGGGAGAAGGGCAACAAGGAATGTTAATGGTCGGAAATGTTGGGGTAAATCGTGTCCGCGGAAATTGTTTAGATTTTAAAAAAATACGTAATTTACGTCAAATGGTTTATCAAAATCCTGGCGGTTTTGAAGCAACTCAAAAAGGGTATTTTTATCAACGTGCAAGAGAACAAGATATCGCATTAGCAAGGCGAACGATTCAAGGACAACGTTTTTGGCCTGCCAACTTCTCCTTATGGTTTTTTAGACCTGAAGGCCCTTGTCCGCCAACTTGGTACAATCAGCAAAACTCTGGTCGCTTCAAAAAGCACTGCTTCTTCCAGCCATCTGCCGGAGACTGTCCAAGCGTATATTAAGGAATGAAAATGAGGAGGGATTTTTGAATGGCACAGCAACAAAATCCGTACTATGGAACAGGTTTTTATCAACCATCTGGAACTTATGTACAACCGCAACAAATGACTGCCGGGCAGCAACAACAACAGCAAGCAATGCAACAACAAGCTGCTCAAGCTGCTCAAGCCCAATATGCAATTTCTCAAGGTATGTTACCTCTAGAACAATCCTATATTGAAAATATTCTTCGCTTGAATAAGGGCAAACAAGCTACAGTTGTAATGACCTATGAGCGCGGTAGCTCACTCGGTACACAATCGTATACAGGTATTATCGAAGCTGCTGGTCGTGATCATATTGTAATTAGTGAGCCACAATCAGGGAAACGTTATTTACTATTGATGATTTACTTAGATTATGTAGAATTCCCAGAAGAAATTACGTATTTACCTAGTCAACAAGCAACTTATGCTCCAAGACCATAACAAAAGCTGGCATATGCCAGCTTTTGTTTTTTTATAACCCTTTTACAACTGCAGTTCCGATTAAGATCCATGCCACGATAAACGCTACACCACCAAGAGGTGTAATTGGTCCAAAGAACTTAATCCCTGTTGTGCTTAACGCATATAGACTACCTGAGAACATAATAATCCCAGCTACCATAAGCCAACCAGCAGTAGTTAAAAGTGATGATTGAATCTTATCCATTAATAAAGCAACTACGAATAGCCCACCTGCATGGAACATTTGATATGTAACGCCTGTTTTCCAAACTTCTAACATTTTTGCAGAAATTTTATTTTCTAAACCGTGTGCTCCAAATGCCCCTAACGCAACAGATAGCCCTGCTGCAATACAACCTAGTAAAAAGAAAATTTTCATTTTAATTCCCCTTTTTTATTTTTATCATAAGCAATTTTCACATATAATCCAAACGATTTAATTCTTAAAAATCAAATAACGAATTACCATTTGCGCCTTCTTCTTTTATATAAACAGGTTCTCCAGAAACCGGCATAACTGGTTGAACAGTTGTTATAGGCTGCGTTCCAATTACTTGCGATTGAATTTGCGGCTCTCTATACGTAGGAGATTCAACCTGTTCATCTAATAGTAAATCACATAAAGCACGCACAACTAATAAATGATCTTTTGATTTTTGTCCTTCACTACTTTTTGCCTTTGCAATTTCATTCGCCATTTTATTTAAAATCTTATCGCTCGATATTTGCATTCCTTATCACCTCGTACTTTGTAGTTCTTTCTCAAATTGCTCCAGCTTCTCTACTGAACCAAATACTATTATCATATCATGTTCTTGCAATTTTTCCTGCCCCGTCGGATTATGTATAACATTCCCATTTCTCAAAATCGCTAAAATTGTTACATCAAATTGATTTCTCACATCACTTTCTAGTAACGATTTACTAGCTAAAATAGAGCCCTTGCCGACTGCAATTTCTTCAATTACAAATGACTGATCCACGCCATACAGTACTGTATCAATATAATGAACTGTTAGCGGATTCGCAATACCTTTTGCAATATGAATTCCTGCCATACTAGATGGATTAATCACCTTATTTGCACCGGCACGCCTTAATTTGTCTTCGGTTTCTGGTTTTTCCGCTCTTGCCACAATTTTAATTGCATCATTTAATCCTCTTGCCGTTAATGTAATAAATACATTTTCAGCGTCATTGGCTACGATAGCAACTAAACCGGCTGCCTTTGAAATTCCAGCATGATGTAACACTTGGTCTTCCGTCGCGTCCCCATGTACATACAAAAGTTTTTCCTTCTCCAATATACTTTCATCTTTATCCACGACGACAAATGGAATTTTCTTTTCTTGCAATTCATGTACAACTTGAAGCCCCACTCTACCGCAACCACATACGATAATATGATTTTGTAACTGTGCTATTTGTTTATCCATCTTCTTCCTCCGTACTGCATGAAATAAATTCCCTTCAATAATCATAGCTGCCACTACACCAATCGCATACGTAACGATACCGACGCCAACTGGTATAATAAGAAGCGCAAATACTTTCCCTGCATGTGTTACAGGAACGGCATCTCCGTATCCAACAGTTAATACGGTAATCATCGTCATCCAAAATGCTTGAAACAAACTAATCTCTTCAATTGTCATAAATCCTAACGTTCCTAGAATTACAATAAAGGTCATACATATAACTGCTATCCATAATTGCTTACGTGCATTCATATCGTGTTTCAACTCTTTTCTCTATCTACAATCTTTGCCAGTGGAAATGAAATACATATATACTAGATACGGAATCTATGAAAGAGGTTGATATAATGAAAACATTTCTTTCCGCCTTACAATGGGCGCTATTTATTTTAGCTGGGAGCCTTATTGTACCAATTAGCGTCGCAACTAGTTATGGCCTCGATGGAGCTGAAGCTATTGCATTCGTACAAAGAACATTATTTGTTCTTGGCTTTGCTGGTCTACTGCAAGCTATATTTGGACATAAACTTCCTATTCAAGAAGGTCCTGCAGGCCTTTGGTGGGGGATTTTCTCCCTTTATGCAAGTTTAGGTGTCGTATTATTTGGATCAAGCAATGAAACGCTTAAAGTCCTTCAATACGCCTTCCTATTAAGTGGTATCATTTGTATTATTCTTAGTGTTTTTGGACTCATCGATAAGCTAGTTCGCTATTTTACACCGACAGTCATTGGAACATATTTATTCCTTCTTGTCGCACAACTTAGCGGTTCCTTCTTAAAGGGAATGTTCGGCCTTGACGGACAACATACAGACGTACAAGCCGACGTATTTATTCTTTCACTCATTGTTATTTTACTATCCTTTTTCATTATGAAGCTACCTATTGTTGGACAATATTCCGTTCTTTTCAGTATTGTCTGCGGCTGGATATTATTCGCATGCTTCGGATTATCTAATCCAGTAACGCCTGTGACAGATGTAATCCGTTTTCCATCCCTATTTGTTTTCGGAATGCCTCGCATTGAATGGAACATGGCGATTACGGTCGTTTTCGTTACACTATTACTTCTAACAAATATGTTAGCAAGTATTCGCGTTGTGCAAAAGATTGTCTCTAAGTATGAAGAAGATGCCGCACCAGATCGTTTCAAACAAGCTGGCATTATAACAGGAATCAATCAATTACTAGGCGGTCTATTCTCAGCTATTGGACCTGTCGCCATTTCTGGATCAGCAGGGTTTATTGCAACGACTAATATTTATAAGCGACTCCCATTTATGTTAGGATCAAGCTTTATTATTGTCGTTAGTATATTCCCAAAGATCACTTCATTCTTTGCAGCAATCCCAGTTGCAGTTGGTTATGCTGCTATCTATCCTGTATTTGCAAGTATGATTGGTCTAGCTTTCCGTGAATACGACACAGTACAAAATAAAGAACGATTATTTAAAGTAGCAGGCCTTTCCATCTTTACTGGGGTCGGAGTTATGTTCGTTCCAGCTGGAGCATTTTCTACACTCCCACCATTTCTAGCATCATTTTTAAGTAATGGTCTCGTTCTTGGATCTGTCATGGCAATTCTGCTTGAAATACTATTTTCTCGTTCTACAGAAAAACAACTATCGTAAATTGGAAAACTTCCATTATTGCACTCTACCTGTAGAGTTGTTACGATAAATTATCATGGGCAATACGCTCATGATAATTTATTTACTTCTTCCTGAAGAAGTTCGATGTCTTACTATTTATTCCTTAATATCTTCATGAACATGTATTTCTATTTAAATAAAGAAGGGAATTTTCAATATGACTTATAAAATGATTGTTTTAGATTTAGATGATACTTTACTACGTGATGACCATACCATTTCACCTCGTACGAAAGAGGCTCTAATGACTGCGCAAGAGCAAGGAGTAAAGGTAGTACTTGCTTCTGGACGTCCAACGTTTGGTATGCGCAATGTAGCGAAAGAACTTCGTTTAGAAGAATACGGCAGCTTTATTCTATCTTTTAATGGCGCAAAAATTATTAACTGTAAAACAAACGAAGAAATCTTTAGTAGTACGCTATCTCCTGAAATCGTTCACAACTTATTTGAAATTAGTAAAACTGAAGATGTATGGATTCATACTTACATTGGTGATGATATCGTAACAGAAGAAAATAATCCTTATACTGAAATTGAGGGCGATATTACTGGTATGCCAATTGTTGTAGTAGATGACTTTAAAGCTGCTGTTAAAGAGCCTGTAGTAAAAGTATTAATGAATAAAGAAGCTGAACGCCTTGTTGTAGTAGAAAAGAAACTACAAAAACAATTAGAAGGTCAATTAAGCGTTATGCGTTCGAAACCATTCTTCTTAGAATTTACTGAAGCTGGTGTTACAAAAGGAACGAGCTTAAACCAATTAATTCAAAAGCTAGGCATTAAGCGTGAAGAAGTTATCGCAATGGGCGATAGCTATAACGACCAGGCAATGATCGAATTCGCTGGTCTTGGTGTTGCAATGGGCAATGCACCAGATGATATTAAAGAAATTGCAAACTACGTAACAGATACAAATATGAACGATGGTGTTGCAAAAGTTGTAGAGAAATTTGTATTAAAAAGAGAAGCGCTCGTTTAATATTTTCACCCATAAAACCTATTTGAAGTCAAACACTTCAAATAGGTTTTTATTTAAATTCTCATGTTTTTGTGACTATATTTTGAACTTTGCACTATTCTCGTAGTGTAAACTTTCTTTTTGTATATAATGAAACAAAATAGACTATTTTATTTTGAAAAAGAATACAAATTTACTATAAACAAGCATACGTTAAAGGAGGATACTTTATGTTATCTACACCAATCGGACGATTAAGAGCAATCGGCTTAATTGAGGGGATTTCTTTCCTATTACTATTATTTGTAGCAATGCCATTGAAATATTTCGCAGGATTTGCAACAGCTGTTAAAATTACAGGCATGGCTCACGGCGTTTTATTTATTCTATTCATCTTTGCAGTAATTCAAGTAACAATCGTACACCGTAAATCGATTTTATGGGCACTTGGGGCATTCGTTTCATCAGTTATCCCATTTGGTACGTTTGTACTAGATGCAAAACTAAAGAACGAACAATAATAATAAAAAGGTAGTTAACGAATGTTAACTACCTTTTCTATTTATAAATTTGGAATTTCCCAATCAATTTTTCTCTCGCCCATATTAGCTAAAATCGTATTTACTTTAGAGTATGGCTTACTCCCAAAGAAACCACGTCTTGCTGATAATGGACTTGGATGTACAGATTCGATAATATGATGATTCGTATTCGTAATTAACTTCTTCTTCGCCTGTGCATGGCGCCCCCACAATATGAAAATAACTGGTTTTTCACGCTCATTTAATAGCTCAATCACGCGATCAGTGAAATGCTCCCAGCCTTTTCCTTTATGAGAATTTGCTTCACCTTGTCGAACTGTTAATACAGTATTTAATAGTAGTACCCCTTGCTCTGCCCACTTTACTAAATAACCGTTATTTGGAATATCATACCCATATTCATCTCGAAGTTCTTTATACATATTTAGTAATGACGGTGGCGTTTTAATGCCTGGTTGTACCGAGAAGCTTAGACCATGCGCTTGATTCGGTCCATGATAGGGATCTTGCCCTAAAATAACGACCTTTGTATTTTCATAACTTGTATACTGAAGGGCATTAAAAATATCTTCTACCTTCGGGTAAACGACATGTGCACTGTACTCTTCTTTCAAAAAACTGGCTAAAGTACGATAATATTCTTTTTCAAATTCTGGTGCCAATAATGCCTCCCAATCATTCTTTAAAACATTTTCCATACCTTCACTTCCTATCCGATTAATTCACCATATCCTGCTTTGTAAACACTACAAACGAAATAATAAGAGACACAACTGCCCAAACAGTTAAATTCATTAAAGAAAACCCCATCGATAAACCTTGTAATGCAGGTAGTTTTCCTGATAAATAATCTGTTAATGATAAGTTCACACTAAAAATATATTTCGCACCTTCCCAAGATGTTGCAAATGAACTTAAAATACCACCTGCGATTAATGCGGCTAGCATAACGCCCATACCAGCTGGTGTATTTCGAATTAAAACAGAAACCATAAATGATATAGTTCCGACAACGATCGCAACAAACCAAGCTAATCCATACGCCATCAAAATATATTGCCACTGCGGAATCAAATGTACAAAGTTTGTATTTAACGTTTCCTTATCAATGACAAATCCTGTTAACACAGGTAAATTCCATCCTGAGTATCCAAATACAAGCCCAGATAATATGTACGCAAACAGACCTACGAGAAGCAGTATGAGTGAAATGAAAAATAACATTGTCACGTACTTACTAAGAAGTATTTTCCAGCGCCGAATCGGCCGCGTAAGTAACATCTTCATCGTTCCATCACTTCTTTCTCCTGAAACAATGTCAATAGCGACAATCATGACAAGAAGCGGAATAAACAATGTAATTCCTTGCTCAATAAACGCCCTTACAAAAGTTGGTGCACCTGGTGCCATCGGGTTAATATCGTGATCTAAATAATATTGTTGTTGCTCCACTCTTACCTTTAGCCAATCACGCCATTCTTCTGGCAACCTAGAGTTATTTAACCGATTCTGAGAATCAACAATTTGTTGTTGCAGTGACACTTTCCAATCAGTTGTGCCAAGTCGTTTTTGGGTCGTTTCTATTTCACGATACTGCGCATATACGAAAAGCGGGATCAAGATTGCTAAAATAAGCATGACAACAAAAATACGTTTCTTACGATAAATCTTTTCTGATTCATTCAAAACTAGATTCGCAAATTCACGCATGCTGCTCACCCCTTGTGAGTTCAATAAATAAATCTTCTAGCGTAAATACAAGCTCCTTAACACTATGTACATCTATCCCATTTTCTACAAAATATTTATTCCAACTACTTATAGATGCAATATCCATCCGGCATAGTAATCGGTCACCTTCTATACTCACTTCTCTTACTTCCTCAGCAGCTTCTAGCATATCTTTCGCCTTAGAAATTGGTGTAACAATCCATTCTACACGATCACTCGCTGTTTTAATTAACTCTTCAACCTTGGCAACTGTTATCATTTTCCCTTTATGAATAATAGCAACTCGATCGCATATCATTTGTACTTCACTTAGCAAATGACTTGAAATAAACACACTCATATTTTCTTCTTTCACAAGCTTATGTATAAATTCCCTAAGTTCTCTAATTCCAGCTGGATCTAAACCATTTGTTGGCTCATCTAATATGAGCAATTTTGGATTTCCAAGAAGCGCTTGCGCAATGCCAAGACGCTGTTTCATACCGAGTGAATATGTTTTTACCTTATCGTGAATTCTTTCATCCAAATGAACCATTTGAGCAATTTCAATAATACGTTCATCTGATATATCACCTAACATACGGGCAAATTGTTTTAAATTTTCCCATCCCGTTAAATATGTATACAGTTCTGGGTTTTCAACGATACTCCCAATTTGACGCATCGCTTCTCTGAAATTTTCCTTAATAGAATAACCACCAATAGAAATCGTACCTTCTGTTTCTTTAATCAATCCGACTAGCATTCGAATGGTAGTCGTTTTTCCGGCACCATTCGGTCCTAGGAAGCCAAACACTTCTCCTTGTTTTACATCGAAGGAAATATTCTCTACAATTGTCTTCTTTCCAATTACCTTCTTCACGTCTCGTACGGAAAGTATCGTCGTCATTTTCCCCCTCCTTGTTCTAGTCTTAATTTACTCGCAACATTTTGAACTAATCGGTCTGCCATATATGTATACCCTACTTCATTCGGATGGAAATGATCGGAGTATAATAAATCTTTCCCACGGTTTTGGAATAAATCAAATGTCGGTGTAATATACACATTTTTATTATTTATCGCTAACTTTTCTAAAGATGCATTCCAGTCTACAACAATGTTTGAAGACCCTTTTAAATCTTCTACATCTTCAAAAGGATTATATAAACCTAGCCAAAAAATAGGGCTATCTGTATTTAACTTACGAATTTCTTCTATAATTTTCTTCGCTTCATTTTGGAATGTTTCTGTATCAGGACGGTATGTTTCTAAATCTATCTTTCCAAGCGATTCCCAACCAGGAAATAAATCATTTCCTCCAATCGTTAAAACGATTACATCTGCTTGCTTAATTGAATATTGAGCGCCACTACTTTCAATTTGTTTTAATAAATCCGGCATTTTCGCACCACTAACCGCTAAGTTAGTTAAGGCAACCTTTTGCTTATAATCTTTTTGTAAATCTTCTTTCGTCCGTCCAATATAGCCAATTCCTTCTTTATCACCAACACCGCGTGTTAATGAATCACCTAAACTAACGATTTGTAACGTTCCTGTTTTCTTTTTCTCTTTTGCCACTACATCGGTCTTTTTAATTAAATTTGAAGCTTTCGGATTTAATACATCATTTACACCTGAAACAAAACCATATGCAAATAAACAGAAAGATGCAATTGTAATGAGTAGAATTACTTTTACTACTTTTGATCTCATATCAAAACCCCTTTTAGCTCTCATAGATTGTCCATAATTATACCAAACGCAATTTTGAAAAGCGATTTTCACACCTTATCTATTATTATGTTGTTTCCCTATGTACTAATTCTGACAATAACTCTACGTGCTTTACATCTATTTTCTCATCATTAACCTTTTCATATAATAATTCAAATGCCTTCACGCCAACATTTTTACTAGAATATGAAATCGTCGTAATGCCTAAAATATCTGCCACATCTTGATCATCACAACCAATAATCGTAATATCTTCTGGAATACGAATTCCTTGTTTTTTCGCTTCCGTTACCATTCCCGCTGCAATATGGTTGCAAGATACAAGAAACGCAGTTGGTTTCACAGACATACGGATCCATTCCCTGATTACATCACGCCCATCCTCCACCGTAAAACAGTCCTTAAACTTCCAGGCCTCTATCTGTGGTGCAGCAATCTGTTGAAGTGAATCCGCATATGCTTGTTTTCTTCTCTGACTATTAATACTATTGCTTCTTCCAATGCAATACCCAATACTTGTATGGCCGGCATCTATTAAGCTCTTCATCCCACGCGAAAACACTTTATAGTAATCAATGTGCACACTCGAAATGAAATTCGAGTCTATTTCTTCACACATAACAATCGGGCCAAATTTCGTATATTCTTCAAGCTGTTCCTTACTATTTGCCCGGGAACATATAATAACCCCATCAAGTTTTTTCATTTTTAACATATTCAAAATTTCTAATTCTCTTTCCTCACTATAATTCGTCTGACAAAGCATCATATTATAATTGTTTTTTGCTGTTTCCTTTGATATCCCCTCGATAATAGCGCTATAATACTGATCATTTACGTGCGGTAATAAAACGCCAATTACATTCGTTTTTCCTTTCACTAAATGAATTGCATTCACATTTTGCGTATAATTTAATTCTTCTATGATCGCTAAAA
Organism: Bacillus basilensis; assembly: GCF_921008455.1. Classification (NCBI taxonomy): domain Bacteria; kingdom Bacillati; phylum Bacillota; class Bacilli; order Caryophanales; family Bacillaceae; genus Bacillus; species Bacillus basilensis. The sequence goes on from NZ_CAKLBZ010000001.1 coordinate 5,388,138, forward strand.
TTTCTTTTCGTTTCTGTTCATTCACATATGGATGATTATTCAGTACACGTGAAACAGTTGAAACAGATACCCCAGCAAGTTCAGCAATCTTTCTTATATTCGTCATCTCATTTTTCCCTTCTCATAAAAATTCTCCCTTGACCTGGTAAGCTTTCCACAATATATCCTGTCCTAGCAAATACATTTTGAAAGGATATACAACTATGCTTCGATTCAAATTAGAATATATATTTTTCATCGGCGGCCTACTTATTCTCGCCATCGGTATTAATATGATGACGACAATTACTTCCTTTGGACTTAGCCCTTATGATTCCTTCTTTATTGCACTATATCAAAATTTCGGGATAAGTATCGGTTTTTGGCTTTTCATGATTAACTTTGCTTTTACCCTTATCGTACTCTTTTGGAATAAAAAACAAATAACAGTTGGTACAATCGTAACAATGGTTCTTATTTCTCTTTTTGTTGATTGGATTGGTTCCATTACAACTATTATGGACGCTATCCGCTCTCTTCCAAAATATATAACACTTATTTGTGGAAATCTATTCGTTGGGGCTGGGATTGGTCTTTACGTCTCTACAAACCTTTGCGCAGCACCTCAAGAGGCTTTTGTTTTAACAGTTGCTGAGAAAAAGAAATGGACATTTAGAAGAACAGAAATTTCATTAGCGTTTTTATTTTTAACATTAAGCTTTTTATTAAATGGACCTATCTATTTTGGAACTATTATCTTATCTTTTACAACAGGCTGGATTATACAAGCATTTATTCAAGTTGGTACGCAGATTTTAAATAGAAAAAAACCTATTAAGCAAGCCGCTTAATAGGTTTCTTTATTAGTCGAGATACTACTTAGCATCCCCTTCAATTCGATAGTTTGCTTTCACACAATCTATTTCTTCATACCCTTGCAACGTATGTAGAATATAATCATAATCAGCAAGAGACGCACGGTGCGTTACAATTACAATTTCAGCTTTTCCTTTCTCTTCAAGCGGCATTTGAATAATCTTTTCAAAACTAACACCACGCTCAGAGAATAATGAAGTAATTTTTGCAAATACACCAATTTCATCTTTTACATGAAGTCTTAAAAATTTCTTCACAACAATTTCGTCTGGCTCTTTTAATACCTTTTTATACTGCGGGGATACCGCACTATTTCCATTTACACCCAATCTAATGTTTTGCATTACAGCTACTAAATCTGAAACAACAGCTGTTGCTGTCGGTAAGCTTCCTGCACCTGGTCCATAAAACATCGTTTCTCCAACTGCTTCACCATACACATATACAGCGTTATATTCGTTTTGCACGGCCGCAAGAGGATGTGTATTTGGAAGTAGTGTCGGTTCAACTGTAACCTCTAATTTTTCACCATCTCGCTTCGCAAGACCGATTAATTTAATCGTGTATCCTAAACTCTTACTGTATTCAATATCTTCTTCTGTAATAGAAGTAATCCCTTTTACCTTCACATCTCCAAGCTCTACATTTGTAGAGAAACCAAGGGTAGCCAAAATCGTCATTTTTCTTGCTGCATCTAAACCTTCCACATCTGATGTTGGATCTGCTTCTGCAAATCCAAGTTGTTGGGCTTCTTTTAACACGTCGTTATATGCTCTCCCTTCATCTGACATTTTCGTCAAAATAAAATTTGTCGTTCCATTTACAATTCCCATTACTTTCGTAATAAGATCGGAAGAAAGTCCTTCTACGATGCTTCGTAAAATCGGAATCCCTCCGGCTACACTTGCTTCATAAAACAAATCTGCTTTATTATCTTTTGCTACCGCTAATAGTTCCGCCCCATGCAACGCCATTAAATCCTTATTGGCAGTCACAACATGCTTCCCACTTTGTAAAGCTTGCAAAATATATTCTTTTGCATCATCAATGCCACCCATCACTTCGATGACAACGTCAATATTTGGATTATCTAAAATTTCATTTGCATCTTGTGTTAATAGAGTAGAAGGTACCTCTACTTCTCTCTCTTTTTCAATATTTTGCACTAGTACTTTCGTTACTCTCACAGGACAACCTACTTGGTGTATAAGCCGCTCTTGATGATCTGTAATGATACGAACTACACCGCTACCAACTGTCCCAAGACCTAATAAACCAACTTGAATTTCTTTCATAATACTGTCCACCCCTCAAAAATTGTGTTTAGATGAAATTATATGAGCAAAAAATATGAAAAACAATATTTTTTGAACATTCGGAAAAATAAAGGTTAATCTTTACAAAGAAAACGTTGCCACGTGTTACACAATCTTTTTTTATAATACATAAGGGGTTTCTTGATACACGTAATAATTCAGCCAATTAGAGAATAATAGATTCCCATGGCTCCTCCACCTAACAAGCGGTTTCTCATTTGGATTATTATGCTTAAAATAATTTTTTGGCACATCAATATTTAACCCTTTTTGACGATCTCGTTCGTATTCTTCTTTTAACGTATCACAACTATATTCGCTATGACCGAGTGCGAAAACTTGCCTGCCTTCTTGCCCGATAACAAGATGAACACCTGCTTCTTCAGAGTTCGCTAATAATGTTAATTGTTCCACCTCTCTAATATCACTCTCTCGTACTTCTGTATGACGAGAGTGCGGAGCAAAAAACAACTCATCAAAGCCTTGTAACAATTTCACATGTTGTTCAAGGACCCCATGTTCAAATACACCAAACATTTTTTCCTTAAGAGGATACTTTGGAACGCCATAATGATGATACAAACCAGCCTGTGCCCCCCAGCAAATATGAAGCGTAGATGTTACATTCGTTTTTGAGTACTCCATAATACGCCCAAGCTCTTCCCAATAATCTACCTCTTCAAAAGAAAGAGTCTCTACTGGCGCCCCCGTAATAATAAGCCCATCAAATTTTTCATTCTCAATATCACGGAATGTTTTATAGAAACTCGTTAAATGTTCCTGTGCTACATTACGAGACAAATGCGATTCCATATGAAGTAAATGAACATCTAATTGCAGCGGTGTATTACCAATTAAACGAAGTAATTGCGCTTCTGTTTCTTGCTTTGTAGGCATTAAATTTAATATAGCAATTTTCAATGCCCGGATATCTTGTGTTTCTGCTCGCTCCTTCGTCATTACAAAAATATTCTCCTCCTGCAACACTTTGCGAGCTGGTAAATCTTTATCAATTATGATCGGCATGTTCTTTGCCTCCGACTAGCGCTGCTTCTAAATCTGCAATAATATCAGAAACATCTTCTATACCAACCGATAAACGAATTAAATCTGATGTAACGCCAGCTAAACGCTGATCTTCAGCACTTAATTGTCTATGCGTTGTACTAGCAGGATGTATGACGCAAGTTCGTGCATCAGCTACATGCGTTACGAGAGTTGCTAGTTTTACATTTGCGATAAATTCTTTCGCTGCTTCTAATCCTCCCTTAATACCGAATGTTAAAACACCACTAGCACCTTTTTTCAAATACTTTTGTGCTAACGAGTAATTTTCATTACTATCTAATCCCGGATAATTCACCCATTCAATACGTTCATGATCAACAAGCCACTTAGCAACTGCAAGAGCATTTTCACTATGACGCTCCATTCGTAAATGCAATGTTTCTAAGCCGATATTGCTAATATACGCATTGAATGGGCTCATACAGTTTCCGTAGTCTCTTAATAATTGAACACGTGCCTTCACAATATAAGCTGCTGCACCAAAATTTTGAACGTAACTTACGCCGTGATAACTTGGATCCGGTTCAACAAGTTCAGGATATTTCCCATTTGTCCAATCGAAGTTCCCTCCGTCAATGACAATGCCACCTAAAGAACTTGCATGACCATCAATATATTTCGTCGTAGAATGAACGATAATATTTGCTCCATGTTCAAATGCTTGGCATAAATAAGGAGTTGCTAATGTATTATCCACAATAAAAGGTACTTCCAACTCTTTGGCTGCATCTGAAAATTCTTTGAAATTTAAAACGTTCATCGCTGGATTTCCTAGCGATTCCGCATAAACGAGTTTCGTCTTATCATTAGCAAGGGCCACAATTTCATCAGCTGTTAAATTTGGATTAAAGAACGTAACATCAATACCAAGTTTACGCAAACTCACCCCAAATAAATTAAACGTCCCGCCATAAACTGTGGAAGAACAAAGCAAGTGGTCTCCGCTACTACAAATATTTAAAACGGCGAGCATAATAGCAGCCTGCCCAGAGGCCGTTGCAACAGCTCCTACACCGCCTTCTAAATCTGATAACTTCTGCTCAAATGCTGCTAAAGTAGGGTTGCCAATACGCGTATAGATATATCCTTCTGCCTCTAAATTAAATAGTGCTGCTAAATCATCCGAAGTATCATATTTATACGTTGTACTTTGATAAAGCGGTAAAACACGCGGTTCACCATTCTTTGGCGTATAGCCACCTTGCACACAAATTGTTCCTTTTCCCCATGATTCTCCCATCTCTCATTCTCCTTTCTTCTTATACAAAATAAAAAACTGCCCCTTTCCTGAAAACAAGAAAGGAGCAGTTTGAAAACACGCTCTAAAGGCTCTTTCTTATCTTTCAGGATTATTACCTGCAGGATTTGGCACAATTCCGTTATACGGCTGTTGCCAAGGTTTCATCGGGCCTGTCCCTCCACCTTTTCTTGATAAGACTATGCAATTACCGTTGATTTTATAGCAATAATTTCCTAATGTCAATTAGTTTTTCTGAATGTTCTAAATTAACAACAAATAATTTGATACACATAACAAAAGAAATATATTCCATATTCATTTGAAAAAGACCTTTTAAAATCCCCTATTAATACATAGAATTAAATAAGTAGTTTAACTGTGTACATTCCAAATTCTGACGAGACCTCAATATATTGAATAAGCCAACCTCTCAAAAAGATACTATACATATTCATTTCATTTCACAGTAGTATATTTAATTCTTTCAACATTAAAACTTACATAACGGAGGTAGAACATGACACACACAAAGGACATGCACTTTATACTCGTCCTATACGGCATTATTTTAGGCTCTATAGTAGGAGCAACAGTCTGGTTATTTTTAGTTACAATAAATATCGGCATTCACTTTATTTGGGGATACTTACCTACTATCTTATCTTCTCCCCCGTATTACACCATTTGTATAACAACTATCGGCGGTATTCTCGTTGGCTTAACCCAAAAATACTTCGGCACATATCCACGTCTTATGCCGGAAGTAATGGGTGAATATAAAAAAACAGGTAGAATTGAATACCGTTTTGTACATAAAGCTACTTTAACTGCGATTATCGTTTTAATATTTGGGGCTAGCTTAGGTCCCGAAGCAGCACTTGTTGGCATTATCGGTGGACTTTGTACATGGGTAGGGGATCGCTTTACATTCGCCTTAAAAGGAATGAATGAACTAACAGAGGTTGGAATTGGTGCTACTTTAAGTGTAATTTTTAACGCGCCATTATTCGGTTATTTAGCTCCAAATGAAAATGAGGGTGAGCAAATTAATGAATTTTCTAAAGGAAAAAAAGCGATTGTATATTTAGCTACTACTTTCGCTGGTTTTTCCATTTATTTATTACTTAGTAAATTTGATAATCGTGGATCCTTTATCGTTGATTTTGGGGAAGGTTCCCTTTCTCTTAATGAATGGATTGCCTTTCTACCACTTGCTAGTATTGGTGCTATAGTTGGATTCTTTTATTTTAAATTAGAATTCACATTAGAGAAATTCATTCATCCTTTTAGGGAATACAAACTTATCCTTGGAATTATCGGTGGTATTTTATTAGGGATTGCAGGAACTTTTCTCCCATACACATTATTCTCCGGAGAACATCAATTAAAAGATTTAGTCGTTGAATGGAGCCATTTATCCTTCTGGGTACTACTTCTTTCAGGGGTTTTAAAATTATGTATTACTGCCGTTTGTTTAAATACAGGTTGGCGTGGCGGACACATTTTCCCAATTATATTCGCTGGATCTAGTATCGGATATGCTATAGCTTCCATTATCCCTATAGATCCAATTGCTTCGGTAGCCATTGTCACAACAGCAATTTCAAGCTATGCATTAAGAAAACCAATTGCTATAACACTACTATTACTCATGTTTTTCCCGCTCAATTTACTATTACCGATGCTTGGAGCGGCAGCGATTGGTAATGCATTTCCACTTCCTAAAAACAACGAAGCTACAAACGAATAAAAATAGGCAGTAGGGACAAAAGTTCCACTGCCTATTTTTATTACACACGTTGCTTCAATAACGCATATAACTCTTCAAAATTTTGTACTTCATATGTTGGCACAATCTCGCTATTATTTGATTTCTTTTCTGGATTAAACCAACAAGTATCAATTCCCGCTACATATCCACCTTTAATATCAGCACTTAACGAATCCCCAATAATGAGTCCTTCTTCAAAGGAAAAATTAGGAATTCGTTCGAAAACATAATCAAAATACTCTTTCATCGGCTTTTGGAATCCCGTATCTTCAGAAACGAAAATATCTTTAAACAAGGCATGTAATCCTGCATTACGTAAACGTTTATCTTGCGTCTTAGAAATACCGTTTGTCACTATATATAAATCGTACTCCCTTTGAATTTGATTTATAAATTCAAACGCGCCTTGTATGAGTTGATTCCCTTCTTCTAAGTAACTGCGATAATTATTTTCGAATAATATCCCATCCACTTCTTGTCCATATTCTTTAAATAAAACCGAAAATCTTGTATTTACTACTTCATCACGATTTATTTTACCTTCTTCAAAATCATCCCAAAGACCTTTATTAACTTTTTTATACTGTGCTTCAACCTCGCTAGTTAGAGGAATCCCTTTCTCCTCAAAAAGCATACGTAACGCTATCCTCTCAGCCTTTTGAAAATCTAACAATGTATCATCTACATCAAATAATAGTGTTTTATATTTTTTCATAGTCCCCTCACACTCTCTTTTCTACAAAAACAAATTCACATAAATCGTACCATTCTTCCTTGTAAAAATAATAGGAGATATCTCATACTAAACATGAGGTGAAAATATGAAAGTCAGCAAAAATAGCGAAGAAATCTCTCGTTACATACAAACTTACAACTTCCATGCTCTTTTTTCTTTTGATGTCTTACCATATGCTGAACTACATTCCTTTCAAAAGAAAGAAAGGATATGTAATGAAGGGGTTGATTTCCCTTATCTTTATTACTTAATTTCCGGTAAAGCAAAAATATATATGAGTCACAAAAACGGGAAGGTTTCCTTAATTAACTTTATTCAAGCACCTTCGTTTATTGGAGAATTAGGGTTAATTGGTGTAGAATCTGTTACGAAAACGGTGGAAGTGATTGAAGAATGTATGTGCTTGGCGCTTCCTCTTAAAGATTGTCAGCATCTTTTATTGCAAGATGCTACCTTTCTACAAAAACTATGCAAATTTATCGGTGAAAAAACAATTACCCGAACAGAAAGTTATGCCAAAAACAATAGTTATCCGTTCGAAAATCGATTAGCGGCATTTATTCTATTAACAGAACAAAATAACAGTTATACAGAAAAACATACCGAGGCTTCGGAATACTTAAATGTCAGCTACCGTCACCTTTTATATGTATTAAACCAGTTTTGCCAGCATAATTACTTAAAAAAAGACGGAAGAACTTATTACATACAAGATCGAGTTCAATTGGAAAAATTGGCTGACGAACTTAAAATATAAAAAAGTAGCATTAACATATAGACGTTAATGCTACTTTTTTCGAGTGACGATTCTATTTTCAATTAAAATTTGCTTGCTACTTTAGCTGCTTCTTCAAGACCCGCTGTAATGATCTCTTCTGCCTTATCTGGGAATTGGTTATGTCCTTCAATAACTACTGTTTCCATATTTGTTGCACCGAAGAAGCCCATCATGCTTGCTACATATTTAACAGCCATTTCTACTTCAGCTGCTGGACCTTCAGAATATACACCGCCGCGCGCGTTTAACAATGCAATCTTCTTATCTCCAATTAAACCAACTGGACCTTCTGGCGTATATTTAAACGTTTTACCAGCTCGGTTTAAATAATCAATATATGTGTGTAGTACTGCTGGAATCGTTAAGTTCCATAATGGGAAACCGAAAACAACTTTATCAGCTTCTAGGAATTGATTTAAGTACTTATCAGCAACTGCTACTGCTTTTGCTTCTTCTTCTGTTAAATCAAATCCTTTACCTGCTTTGAATGTACCATTAATCATGTCTACGCCTACGTATGGTAATTCTTCTTTATATAAATCAAGTTCTACTACTGTATCATTTGGATGTGCTTCTTTGTAATTTGCTAAAAATGCCTCATATAATTTCACACTAACTGCTTGTTCCGCTGGACGGTTGTTTGCTTTTACGAATAAAACTGTTGTCATTATGTTTTCCTCCTAATACTAGCTCTTCTGTTGTTATATGCTTTCAAAAAAGGTATCCCTTGTAATTGTTGTTTGTTGCTTACAAAACATATTTTATCTTTATATCAAGATAATTTCGTCCTCACATAGACGTATTTTTCCATAAAAAAAGTCCACCTTCCAAAGGCGAACTAGGTCTTACGACTTTTGTCTTATACAATTCCATTTTTCACTGCATATAACGCCGCTTGCGTGCGATCAGATAAATGTAATTTACTCAAAATACTACTTACATGAGCTTTTACCGTTTTTTCTGTAATAACTAAAACCGAAGCGATTTCTTTATTACTCATCCCTTTTGCTAATAGCTGCAACACTTCATTTTCTCTTGCTGTTAGCACATCCACTTGAATAGAAGGTTCTTCTTCCTTTTCTTCCACAGGTAATGTTTGAGAGAGAAGAGCGGTTGCTATATCTGGATGTAATTGAATATTACCTTTATAGGCGCTTCGAATAGCTTCAACAAGTTGGTCTGGTTCTACATCTTTTAAAATATAGCCGCTTGCTCCCGCCCTTAATGCTGGTAAAACATGTGCCTGATCAGAAAAGCTAGTTAATACTATTACTTTCACATCCGGATATTCTTGTTTGATACACGCCGTTGCCTCAACACCATCCATTTCGGGCATATATAAATCCATTAGTACAACATCAGGATCTGTCTCCCCTACTTTCACTAATGCTTCTTTCCCATTATTCGCTTCTCCAACTAACGCTAAATCTTCTTGCGTACTTAAGAAAAATGCTAATCCTTTTAAAACGACTGTATGATCATCAACTAACAATACTTTTATTTTCACAAACTTCCCTCATTTTCACATCATAATGGTACGTTTACTTTTATACTGGTTCTTTTCTTATCACTTACAATTTTAATTGTTCCACCAATTAATTCTACTCTTTCGCGCATCGTAGTCATGCCGAGTGATTTCTTCTCTTTTATATCCTTTTCTACAAAGCCTTTTCCTTGATCGACTATTTCTAATGATACATTCTTCTCCGTCACTTTGAAATAAATCGTTGCTTCTCTGACATTCGCATGTTTACTTACGTTATTTAAAGCTTCTTGACCAATTCTCCATAGCGCTTCCTCTACTACACGCGGCAAATCACGAACACCTGTAACTTGTTCACGAATTTTCAATCCCAAGTTTTCACCGTACTGCTTTAAAGCTGGTAATAAGCCTTTTTCTAAACCTGCCGGACGAAGCTGCCAAATTAATGTTCTCATTTCCTTTAAAGCTCCTTGCGCTAGTTCACGCATCTCATGCAAAGATTGATCAACCTTTTCATTTTGACCTTTTAAAACAGCTTCAGCCCCTTTTGTCATAAAGGTTAATGAAAATAATTTTTGCGAAACAGAATCATGTAAATCCCTCGCTAATCGGTTTCTTTCTTCCATTCGTACGAGTTCACGGCGCTGTTCGTTTAATCTTAAATTCTCTATTATTAATGAAACGTGATTCGATAATGCTTGAATTACATCTATTGTATTAACATCAAATTCCCCATTATTTAAACTAACACATAAAACACCAAATATATGATTTTGGATATGTATTGGTGTAGCAATAACAACTCCATTTAGATGTTTTAATAGAGCTAGCTTACCTTGTTCTAACGCCTTCTTTGCCGCTTCTTTTACATCCTCTTGTAACTCTTCCTGACCATAAGAAGCTCGCAAAGATAACTCTATTTCTTCCCTAATAAAAAACGACACTTGATTCCACTGAAATACTTCACCTACGTGATTTACCACATTTTCAGGTAATATATTAAACTTATGAATCGTTTTTAAAGCTTGAATAAACCGCTCCAATTTCACATAATAATGTGCTCTTCGCTTTTCATTTTCATATAATTTTGTTCGCTTTAAGGCCGTTCCGATTTGGAAAGCAACTGATTGGAGCAATACTAATTCTTCTTCCGAAAAATGTGTTTTACCTGGACTAGCTACATTTAAAACACCAAATTTCTCTCCTCCAGCCTTTAAAGGAACCGTAGCATGATGAAGGATTCCTTCTGTATCTCCCCAAATATATTCAATTGCATTATTAATTCTTTTACATTCAATAATATTAACCGCTCGCTCTAATTTCCCATCCACAAAGCCACGTAAACACCAACACTCACCTTCACACATCGGGCGTTTATTTTCATATGTAAGTGCCTCTGGTAACTGGTAATCGATTAACTTCGTATATTTCCCATTTTCATCCGCAAGAAAAATCCAGCCCGTCGTTAGACCTGTTACACTGAGCAATTTTTCTAGCACCGCTTGCAGTACATGGTACATATCATTTGATGTATTTAGTGTTTCTGCAATTTCTTTTAATATAACTAATTCATTTGTACGATTCTCTTGAAACATAATTCGTCTCCTACATACAAGATTTTAAATAGCTCCTCAAATAAATCATCTACTTTTCACTTTGTACTTATTCATAACATTGATATAATGGTGAAAACATAGTTTTCATTATATCACCTGAGGGGGCTTTCATAATGACATTAAATAAAGCACTTACTATCGCTGGTTCTGACACAAGTGGCGGTGCTGGTATACAAGCAGATTTAAAAACATTCCAAGAACTTGGTGTATACGGAATGACATCTCTTACGACAATCGTAACGATGGATCCACATAACGGTTGGGCACATAACGTATTCCCAATCCCAGCTTCTACATTAAAACCACAGTTAGAAACGACAATTGAAGGTGTTGGAGTAGATGCTTTAAAAACAGGTATGCTTGGATCAGTAGAAATTATTGAAATGGTTGCAGAAACAATCGAAAAACATAATTTCAAAAATGTAGTAGTTGACCCTGTTATGGTATGTAAAGGTGCTGATGAAGCATTACATCCTGAAACGAATGATTGCTTACGTGACGTTCTTGTTCCAAAGGCATTAGTTGTAACACCAAACTTATTTGAAGCTTATCAATTAAGTGGTGTGAAAATTAATTCTCTTGAAGACATGAAAGAAGCAGCGAAAAAAATCCACGCTTTAGGTGCGAAATATGTCCTAATTAAAGGCGGTAGCAAGCTTGGTACGGAAACTGCAATCGACGTCCTATATGATGGAGAAACATTTGATCTTTTAGAATCAGAAAAAATTGATACAACAAATACACACGGCGCAGGTTGCACATATTCTGCTGCAATTACAGCAGAGCTTGCAAAAGGAAAATCTGTGAAAGAAGCGGTAAAAACTGCTAAAGAATTTATCACAGCTGCTATTCGTTATTCATTCAAGATCAACGAATACGTAGGCCCAACACATCATGGTGCATATCGTAAATTCGTTGCATCAAAAGAACTTGTCTAACTAAATGAAAACACCCACAGAGTTCATATATTCCCTCTCTGTGGGTGTTTTTTATAAGCTCTTCCGGTCATCTTACCTTTAAGATGCAGAACTGACCTGATTTCTACCATTTCTTTTGGAGTAATATAACGCGTCATCAGCAGCTTGAATAAATTGCTCTGGTGACTGTTCATATACCGAAATTCCTACTGAAACTGTAATTTTTATTTTTGTTCCATTTAACAATTGGAATGAATGTTTCTCAACAGCTGTGCGAACTTGTTCCCCCATACGCATTCCGTAAGTTAATCCCTTCCTCGGTATCAGAAGCGCGAACTCCTCTCCACCCTTTCGGAAGGCCAAATCTGGAAACGTTGAAACTTCTCGTAAAATACGCCCTATTTGTTTTAATACTTCATCTCCTGCAGGATGCCCATACGTATCATTTACATACTTAAAATGATCAATATCTATAAGTAGTAAACAAAGTGAATCATTTTCCATGCGCTTATTACTAATATGACGATTCATCTCTAAGTCAAACTGTCTTACGTTTCCTAAACCTGTTAACGCGTCTATCGTTGCATATTGCTTCATCGTTTGAAATAACTCATTGGATTGTAAAACATAATTTGCACCTATGAATGTTATATAGCCTGTAATAATACTAGAAATTAAATATAATCCCACTATGTTAATATCTTTAATCAACCATATATATAGTGAGGGAATTAGAATAGATAAAATATATGTATGTAACCATGCCCATTTTTCTCCTAGAGAAAGATTTAGACGCGAAATAAAGATACTACCTAATCCTATTGCAATAATTGTATAAAAGGCCACTTGAGACGCTAAGGAATAATCCATAAATAATAACCTAGTTACTAAAATCATACTAACAGTTATAGTACTCGCTATTGGGCCTCCAATTATGACGGCTAGAATAACAGCTAAGTAACGTAAATCTAATAGGATAGTACCAACATGAACACCGAAATACATTAGTAATATACCTAATATTCCAGTAAGAATGCCCACTACACATTTCTGCCAAACAGAGAACCCTTCTTTTAACGGTTTATCTCTTAAAAGCTGACCTCCAATAAAAATAAAGGAAAGAATAATTGTTGTGTTTACAAATAAATCCCTTAACATAAAATAATCTCCCTACTTTTCTATCTATCCCTTTCCTTATTTTATTGTATACGAAGTTCCTATAATTCCCAAAGATTTTTATTTATTTTTTGCTGTTTCACGTGGAACAGCAAAAAATAAAAAAGGACGAAAATTCGTCCTTTTCACTAACAACAGCGCGAGATCTTTCCACCCTTTGCATTAAATCTAGCTTCTTGTGCTTCTGCAAAAAACTGTTTTTGACATACAACATCTTCTTCTGGATGATGCTTTTTCATATGCTCTACATATGTTTCATAGCTTGGCACTCCAACAAGTAAACTAATAAAGTGTTTCCTTTGTCCCCATACTTTCCATAGTCTTTTAAGCATAGTTCCTCGACTCACTTTCATCTCTAGAAATATATGGTGCCTCTTTTAGCGGCATCGGCTTATTTCTTAATACTTGAATCCAAATTCGAATTGCAGAAATTAATACAGCGATTACAACTATCATAAAAATCCCGCAAAGTGCCGCATCAATATAATCATTGAAAATAATTTGCTTCATTTGAGCGACATTTTTAGCTGGCGCTAACACTTTCCCCTCGTCTAATGCTCCTTGAAACACCTTTGCGTGGGATAGAAATCCTATTTTAGGGTTTTCATGAAATAGCTTTTGATAACCCGCCGTCATCGTTACAATAAGCAATCCGACAGTTGGAATAAGCGTCACCCAAACATATGCCTTTTTCCCCATTTTGAACAAAATTGTCGTTCCAAGTAATAATGCAATACCTGCTAACATTTGGTTTGCAATACCGAAAAGTGGCCATAATGTATTAATTCCACCAAGCGGATCAACTACCCCTTGATATAAGAAATAGCCCCATCCTAATACACATAACGTTGTAGCTATTACATTTGCTAATGTAGAATCCGTTTTCCCAAATGGCTTATATACATGCCCTAAAATATCTTGAATCATAAATCGGCCTACACGCGTTCCAGCATCAATCGTTGTTAAAATGAATAACGCTTCAAAGAGAATCGCAAAATGATACCAAAATGCCATCATGGCCGTTCCACCTATTACTTGTGAGAAAATATATGCCATACCTATCGCTAACGTTGGCGCACCACCTGTACGTGATAAAATCGTTTGCTCTCCAACATTTACAGCGAGATCTTTTAGTTCATTTGGTGTAATAGCAAATCCCCATGAGGAAATAACTTGAGCTGCCTGTGAGACATCTGTACCGATAAGTGCTGCGGGACTATTAATTGCAAAATAAGTTCCCGGTGTTAATACACAAGCTGCAATCATCGCCATCGCCGCTACAAATGACTCCATTAACATCGCTCCATAACCGATTGGCTGTGCGTGTCCCTCTTGCTCAATCATCTTCGGCGTCGTACCTGATGAAACGAGAGCATGGAATCCAGACACTGCACCACAAGCAATAGTAATAAATAAGAACGGGAATAAGTTTCCAGAGAACACAGGACCAGTTCCATCAATAAATTTCGAAACTGCTGGCATTTGTAGCTCTGGTGCTACAATTAAAATACCGATTGCTAATCCTACAATTGTTCCGACTTTTAAAAATGTGCTTAAATAATCACGTGGTGCTAAAAGCATCCAAACTGGTAATGCCGATGCGATAAATCCATATACAATAAGCATAATAGCAATTGTTTCGCCGCTATATGTAAACATGCTTGCAAGTGCTGGATTCTCCGCTACATACTGCCCTCCAATAAGAGACAGTATAAGTAGGATAATTCCGATTGCCGACCCTTCACCAACCCGTCCAGGCCTAATGTAGCGCATATACACTCCCATTAAAATAGCGATAGGAATCGTTGCTGCTATTGTAAACATTCCCCAAGGACTTCCGACAAGCGCCTTTACTACTACTAATGCTAATACCGCTAATAAAATAATCATAATGCCTAAAATACCGATCATTGCAATAAGTCCTGTAACAGGACCAATCTCATCTTTAATCATTTCTCCTAAAGATTTACCATTACGTCTCATCGAAGCAAATAAAATTACAAAATCTTGCACAGCTCCAGCGACAACTACACCAACAATAATCCATATTGTCCCTGGTAAATATCCCATTTGTGCCGCCAAAATTGGTCCTACTAAAGGCCCAGCCCCAGCAATTGCTGCAAAATGATGCCCAAATAATACCCACTTATTTGTCGGAACATAATCTTTTCCATCATTTAATGTATGGGCTGGCGTTTGCCGATTATTATCTAAACCGAATACCTTTCTCGCTATAAATCTACTATAAAAGCGATAAGCAACTGCATACACACATACCGCAGCTACTAAGAGCCATACGGCATTAATAGTTTCACCTTGTGATAAAGCTATTACACCAAAAGCACCTGCTCCTACTGCTGCAATAACTCCCCAAAGTAAAATCGACTTCAATGTTCTCACATACAATCCCCCCAATACTATTTCTTAGTGGGATTGTACTAAATTTTCTGAATATTTAACTTGAATCCTCCCTATCATGAAGGATTTTTAGTTTATCATGTTAAAAAGTTCGCATTATCTGCTACAATTCAATTTTATTTCGAAGTCGTTTCACATAATTACGACTAACTGGAATCGGTTGCTCATCATATTTATCTAAATACAGATTATATGTGCCATTATAATAAGGTTTTAGTTCTTGTACATATGACATATTAATTAAATAACTTTTATGCACACGTAAAAAATCATATGCATTTAGCTTATTTTCCAGCTCCTGAAGTGTATATGTTGAAATATACTGATTATTTGTTGTATAAATTGAAACCGTTTTGTTTTCCTTATTTTTGCTTATATATACAATATCATCAGGGGAAACATACCTAATCCCCTCTTGACCTTCTATCGGTAGTTTTCGCAAATAACTCTTTGCTTTCTCGCCTTGCTCTTTACCCATTCTATATAAAAGGAATTGCAAATCTTCTTCGCGAAATGGGCGTAGTAAATAATAAACTGCTTGAAAACGAAATGCTGTAATGGACTCTTCTATATCTTCACCCATAAAAATAAATTTCGTATAACAATTTACTTCCCGTAATAAACTCGCATATTCAAAACCTGTTCCATCTAGTAATTTGGAATTTAAAAAAACAAAATCTGGTGTATGCTTCTTCATCATAAATAATGATTCTGTTCCTGTATTTGCTTCAAAACATTCTACATTCCTTATATTTTCAGTAAATTTTTCAACTAAACTTCTTCGCTCTTCTGCTTCTTCCATGATTAGTAAAATTTTCATTTCTTCAACCACCTAATTCTTTTGTCCGTATGTCCTGTTGTATACATTCGCTTTTATAAGGAACATTCCCTTTTTCTTACTATACCATTACCTATCTAAAAAAACAGAAAAAAGGGAACCACCACGGTTCCCCCTGCCTTTTTATTCCGTTATTTGTAGGCAGTAAAAATCACTGAATGCGAAAACATGAGCCCTTATTTTTACTGCTCTAAAACACAATTGGTACTGGCCAATAATCAGATCACTCACTGATTAAAGTTTTACCTTATACCAATTCTCGTTGCTTCGTTTCTTGCCCAAGTACAATTACAGCAACTACGCCAATTAAAATTGATCCACAGAAAATCGTAAATATTAGTGATAATGAAGCCTGTGAAGCAACTAAGTATCCTACTAATAAAGGCCCAAGAATACCACCAATACGACCGAATGCTGCTGCCATCCCTGCACCTGTACCACGAATAACCGTTGGATACTGTTCAGGTGTATAAGCATATAATGCACCCCAAGCACCTAAATTAAAGAAGGATAGTAACATGCCTGCTACGATTAGTACCGTTAATGACTCTGCCACTCCAAACAAGTAAGCACTGCACGCTGTACCGATCAAATACGTAACTAAAACAAACTTACGACCAAGACGTTCAATAAACCAAGCAGCAGTGAAATACCCTGGCAATTGAGCTAACGTCATAATAAGTACGTATTGGAAACTTTTTATTAAACTAAATCCTTTTAATACCATTACACTAGGTAACCAAAGGAACATTCCATAATAGGAAAAGACAACAGAAAACCATAGAATCCATAACATAATTGTTGCCCTACGATATTCCCCAGACCAAACTGACTTTATATTTTCGATAACAGATGGTCTTTTTTCAACCTTTTGGAATCTCGGAGAATCTGGCAAATTCCATCTTAAATATAAAGCATATAGTGCCGGAACCGCACTCAATACCATCGCCACTTCCCAACCATATTTCGGGATAACAAAATACGAGATAAGAGCTGCAATTAGCCATCCACCTGCCCAAAAACTTTCTAATAGCACAACTATTTTTCCACGTTCATGTGCTTCAACGCTCTCTGATACTAATGTAGAAGCAACTGGAAGTTCTCCACCAAGCCCCATACCAATTAAAAATCGTAAAACAAGGAACATCGCAAGTGTCGTCGTTAAAGCAGTTAAACCACTACCGATAGAAAATAGTAATAATGTAATAATAAAGACTGATTTCCGCCCTATTTTATCTGATAGTATTCCAAAAACGAGCGCCCCGACTGCCATACCAATTGAATTAATGCTGCCTATCCAGCCCATTTCTTGCGTACTTAATCCCCAATCTTTTTGCAACGCTACCATTACAAATGAAAGCATTCCAACATCCATTGCATCAAATAACCATCCAAGCCCCGCTATACCAAGTAGCTTTCGCTTCGAAATTTCTTTCACCTTGCCCACAAGAAGTCCTCCTTACACAGCTGTCTTTACACATCATTTTACATGTGTGAATTGTATAAGTAAAATACTTTGTAAAAAATTCTCCTTCATCATTCCCAAAAAGCCAAATACATATCCCACTATTTGAGGGCCGTAAGAACCCTACCTCAAAATTCAGCTGGAGCAAAGAAGTTAGACTGAAAATATACTGTCATGAAACGCCCGATTATTGAGGGGCAACAATCAGTATTAGATAAACAAAACTTCAATTTATCAAAAATAGCCAAATAAAAAAGTAGCGATATTCCGCTACTTTTTCGAACGCATGATTTCTTTTAAAAATTCCGCTAATACTAACTGACGGCGCCAGCGCGTTGGATTACTACACAATCTATAAAACCACTCTAAATGGATCGCTTGAATCCATTTTGGTGCACGTTTTACCTCTCCAGCCCATACGTCTAAACTTCCACCTACTCCAACAGCCATTTTCGTTTCTAAACGATACTTATTAGTTTGGATAAAGTTCTCTTGTCTTGGGAAACCAAGTGCGACAAGTAATAGATCTGGTTTTACTTCTTGAATACGAGAAACGATATTCTCTTCTTCTTCTTGTTTAAAATACCCATCTTGTATACCTACAATAGATACAGCTGAATACGTCTTCGTTAAATGATCTGCTGCAGCTTGTACTACATGCGGTTTTGCACCAAGTAAGAAAACAGATACCGGTTTATTCTCTTCTGATAGCTTCGCAAATAAATTACACATTAAATCAAAACCTGCTACACGTTCCTTTAAAGGTGTACCTAGCATACCACTTGCTTTTACAACTCCAATACCATCAGGTGTAATTAAATCTGTATTTAATAATGTTTTATGGAATGTTTCATCCTTTTTTGCACACATAACAATTTCAGGATTCGCTGTTACTACCTGAAAAGTATGCGTTCGCTCCAATTCTAGTTGTCCCTTCAAATATTGGATTGTTTCATCCATTGTCATTGTAGAAAAAGGAACACCTAGAATATCAACCGTTTTTACTTCCATGATTAACTATCCTCTCTATTTCAGTAAAAGTTTTTTATATGCATTATAAGTATCTTCATACAAATTCTTTAGCGAGAAATGAGTAGATGCGTGATTATATAAACGATTTCCCATCGCTTCTAATTCACCATTCAACCATTTTTCGTAAGCATTTTCTAATGCGTTTGCTAATGAATCCGCATCACCAATCGGTACAATCCATCCATACGTATCATCAACTATTAACTTTCTCATATCGCCTACATTTGTTGCAATAGACGTTAAGCGTTGATTAGCCGCTTCTAATAAAACGAGAGGGAAACTTTCGCTATAAGAGGTTAACAAATTAATGTGTGCAGATGCATATAATTCTTTTGAATCTGTACGAAAACCTAGAAACATTACTTTATCCTCTAGACCCTTTTGTTTCACCATCTCTTTTAATTCTACTTCTATAGGACCATCACCAAGCAAGAGTACCTTTATATTGGGAATTTTAATTTTTTGTAATGCTTCAAATAAAATATCATGACCTTTAACAGGATGAAGACGCGCTACTTGAATAGCTGTAAATACTCCTTCATCGATGCCAAATTCACTCTTATCATAAGGTTTTACCGGATTACTATCATACTCAATTCCATTATAAACCGTACAAATCTTTTCTTCTGGTACACCTAGTTTTATTATGTTTCTCTTAAAGTTCTCCGTAATTGCAAAGAACAAATCTACCTTCCTGAAAGAACGTAAATTTAACTTCGTAAATACCCATCCTTTTAATCCCCTCTTCATAAAATCCAAAGTTGGATCACTGTGGACAGTCATTATCCATTTCGCTTTTATACCTTTTTTCAAGAGGGAGAGATAGAAATTTGCTCGTGCGCCATGTGTATGCACAATGTCAAATTGATTTTCATTAATAAATGCTTTTATTTTTGAAAGAATTGATAGGTCGTACCGAGATGATTGGGTAAAAACATGCACTTGAATGCCAAGGTTTCTCGCCTCTCTAGCAATTGCACCTTCTTCAAATACCATTAATTCCACTTCTTCCTTTGAAAATTGAGATAAAAGTGAAATAATATGTGTTTTTCCCCCACCTTCTTCTGCACCAGCATTCATATGCAACACTTTCATTTCTTACATCCCCCATTTTTTTCTTTTTATTTACTATAACAAAATAAAAGCTAACATATGCTAGCTTTTATTTTTCTATCATTCAATTTCCAGGTCAACTATTAAATATGCCATGATTACTACTAAGTAGAAACTCACTCCAGGTGCAATTAAAATATGACCAGCCATGAATGAAATACCTAATCCGAGAAGTATCGCTGCAATCACCATTGCATATTTCACAGTGAATATTTGTTTAAATTTAGTAAATATACATGCAATAAATTTAATACCAAAGTATAAAAATGGAATTACAAGTAAAATGAACCCTATGATTCCGAAAGAATAGAACCAATCATGGAAGTCACGTTCAATTAACTTCGGCTGTTCTTTATAGTTACCGGCGTAACCCATTCCTAATAATTTTTGAGACATTGGAGCTTCATTATAGAAATCTTTATACATCTGTTCAAATAATTGACGCCCACTAAAAATAAGAGCTTGCGTTTCTTCTTTTTTCTCCGCTACTTTTTCTTTTTCTTTCTCTTTTTCCTTTTCTTTCTCTGTCACAGGAGGTTTATGCTCTTTAGCTTCCTCCTTCTTTTTCTCTTCCTTTTTCACACTCTGTTCTTGTTCAATCAATTGGAAATGAAATCCCATATTTTTCATAAATGGTGAAAAAGGTGTATATGCCAATATGCCTACAAATACAGTCATTGCAAGAAAACCATTTAATAAATAGGCATGTTTCTTTCCACCTTTACGTTGTGTAAATGCTTGAATAAAGCACATAACAACTGCGATAGCCATTGATCCAAAGATTGCTCCTACGCCAACCTTTGTTCCAATTGCAAATAGTGAATAAACAACTAAAATTGAAGGAATCCAATAGTACGCTTTACCTATACTTTTTGTTTTTTCAATTGAATACAAAATAACAATTGGACACATGATGGCTAAAATAGATCCTAGCTCGTTACCTGCATAAAACCAACCGCGTGATCCTAATTTTACCCATTCATAACTATTATAATCTGTTCCAGTAGTAATCGAAGCTACCATTACTACCCCTATAATTAGTGATGCATACGTAATGTAGTCACGCATTTTTGAATTTGAATGGCTTTTTTCTTTTAAAGACTTGAATACAAACACATAACAAGTAAGCATAACAAAAGGATATAAAGCTTTTGCTATAAATTTAATTTCTTCTGTAAGTACCATAGGGTTTTTTGTAAGCTTGTTATTTACCAATCCGATTGTAAAGACTATCCCTACTAAGATTATATACAATATATATTTTATATTTCCTTGTTTCTTCGTTTGAATTAAAATATATATCCCGCTTAGGAACATAACGAATAAGCGTGTAATAACTCCAATGGTCGTATCAATTTTTAAAACCATGATACAGAACGCTGTAAGCAAATCTAAAATCGGTTGCAACAAAATAAAGATTAGTAGAAAATTTTCAAATTTATTACTTTTACTATTTTCGCTTAACATCTAGAACCTCCATAACTATTACCTAATTTCAATCTATACAGTTAATATTTTTTTCTCATCTCAAATATTTATTATAACATATATTTTTTAATTAAACGTCTCACATTTCTACCCCAACCTTACCTTACAGAAAAAAGATTATTTGTATTTTCAAGCGCTTTCTTTCCTCATTTTTTCTTTTTTTCTACATGTAACGAAAATGCATTGTTATTTACATAACTTTAGTGTATATTTTTTCTCTGGAACATCTTTAGGAGGAAGGGATTACAGCAATGTTATTAATCGACATATTTACGTTTCTTGGCATTATCGCCGCTGCTATTTCCGGTACATTAGTTGGTTTAAAAAAAGATTTAGATTTATTCGGTGTCCTTTGTTTAGCTGTAGCTACTGCGCTCGGCGGCGGTATTATTCGTGATATTATGATCGGTAACCTGCCTCCTGTCGCATTTGTTAAACCCATTTACTTTTTCGTAAGCGTATTATCAGCATTATTTACTTGTATGTTTTTTGAACGTATCAATAAACTGCAAGTCGTTATTATGCTTTCTGATGCTGTTGGCCTAGGTGTTTTTACAGCCATTGGTGCAAATGCGGCAATGTCACATCATGTTGACGCCTCATTTCTAGTTGTTTCAATGGGAGTCATTACAGGTATTGGAGGCGGTATTTTGCGTGACATTTGCGCTCAAGATATCCCTTACGTATTCCGAAAAGAGATTTACGCAATCGCTTCTATTTTAGGAGCAATTAGTTTCCTAATCACATATGCAATGGGGGCACACGTATTAGCTTTCTATGTTTGTTTATTAGTAACATTCATTATTCGTGTTGTCACTGTAATATATAATGTACATTTCCCAGTTTTCTTTAAAACACATGCTAAAATTAATAAAGGCCATTAAGAGAATTCTACATAGAATTCTCTTAATTTATATACTATTCTACACACTAATATAGAGTAATTGTATATAAAAATATATAATTATAATAGAACCAAAAATGAAAACGCTTTATACACAGGGGGAAGAACGATGCTTGGGTTTTTTAAAAAACATACAAATAAAACATACGCCAGTATATTTGAATTAAGTAAGGATCAACAAATCACCTTTAACGTGCCTACTAATTCTGAATTGAAAATTCAAATGGATATGCTACATATTTCAAAGGAAGATTTACAAATCGTAAAGGTACTACAGCCCTTTATTTATGAAGAAATTGATTGGATTACGGAAAAATTCTATGCCAATATTACAAAACAGCCAAATTTAATTACTATTATTGAACGTTATAGTTCTATTCCAAAACTAAAGCAAACTTTAAAAACACATATAAAAGAATTATTCAGCGGAGATATGCATGAAGATTTTATTGAACAACGTGTTCGAATTGCCAAAAGACATGTACAAATTGGCTTACATAGAAAATGGTATACTGCCGCTTATCAAGAATTATTCCGCTCTATCATGAAGATATTGCAAACAAAAATTAAAACAATTGACGATTTTTCATATTCTATAAACGTTATAAATAAATTATTCACCCTTGAACAAGAACTCGTTATTGCCGCTTATGAATCTGAATATGAAAGAATGCAAAAAGAACATGAAAAAGAAAAAGAAATAACAGCTATGACCATTACGCATATTGCAACAGAACTAGCATCTGTATCTGAAAAAACGAGCACTTCTATTCAACAGTTAACCGCTAAATCTGAAACTATTGTAGAAATTGCCAAAACAGGTACATCATTAGCTACAACATCGGAGGAAAAAGCGAATAAAGGGAAAGAGCAATTAAATCAGCAAAATAAACGAATGGAATACATTCAAACGAACATGGAAACTATCATTACAGATACTCATGAACTTCTCGATATTTCTAACAAAATTAACGAAATCATAGATATTGTAAAATCAATTGCGGAGCAAACAAACTTACTCGCACTAAATGCTGCTATTGAATCTGCTCGTGCTGGGGAATTTGGTAAGGGCTTCTCCGTTGTAGCTGGAGAAATTCGAAAGTTATCAGAGCAAACGAAAGAATCCATATCCAACGTGACAAAGCTCGTTGAAAAAACAAATGAACAAATTATTCGTGTCTCTTCTTCAGTCAAACAAATTAGCTCCCTCGTATCTGAAGGAACAGATGGTATGTCTGCAACAGATCAATACTTCCAAGAAATTGTAAAAGACATGTCTAACTCGAAAGAGCAGAATAAAAAAATTGAAAATGAGTTAGAAACCATTTCACAAGTAATGAAAGGAATTCAAGACGATTCCTCAAAAATGGCTCTAACAGCCGATAGTTTACAACTGGAACTGAACCGATAGAGTGCAGATTATGTCAGTAGGGATTCTTTATCTCCACTAATTCTTAGTCCTCATCTTCCATTCAAAAAAAAGAATCCAATCTGGATTCTTTTTATTTTCTGAAGAATATTTTTTGACAGTACACATAACTCATATAAACACCAAAGCTTTGCAAAATAAACAAAGCTGGCACTATAAGATTGTAATATGCCATATCTACTTGGAAGAGTCTTAACAATACGTATCCACTAATTAACAATAAGAACAACATATATCCTTCGTTTTGTTGTTTCTTAATAAGAAAGTGTAATAAAGCAATAGACATAAACAATGTTACTGCTATATATATAAGTTTTTCACATTTAAATAGAATAGAATGTATTCCCTCATCTGAGAATTGATTAATGACTGGCTTTAAAAATTTAAATCTTTCTTCTTCAATCTCTTTTAGGTTTTGGTCAATACGCTCTGTTACGCTTTGATTCTTTGTCATTTCCCTCTCATTTTTACCTTTTCCAATCAAAACAGATTGAACATACGTTTCATTTGAAATCGTATATTGTGACATTCCCATTGTCTGAATTCCATAACTCACACCAAAATGGGCACTATAAAATAGAATAAGTATCCCTATCATCTTTAATAATACTTTTTGCTTCATTGCTGATTGAAAAAGTTCAACTAACAACACATATACAGCAATAAAAATAGGAAGAAATAACCCCATTGGGAAAATCATATTACTACATGCAAATAAAATTGCTGCAAGCACCCACATATAAGGATGATCTAAACCTTTATATAAAAGTATGTAACAAGCTAAGTAAAATAAAAATATTGCGAGTGATTCTGATGTTAATAAAGAACTCATAAATATATTTGGAATATATAAAGCGTAAAATACAGACGCAATACGACCGCATCCTTCTCCAAAAACGATTGCTGCAATACGATAAATGAAAAATGCAGTCCCTGTGCAAAATAAAATATTAAATAACTGCAATGCGAATACTGTATCGCCAAATATACGAATAATAATTGATTCATAAATAATAAAAGGTAACTGTGCTATATTCTCTACGCTATTACCAATTGCAACCTGCTTTGCAGACTCAAACGTAGCTTTCATATCACCGATTAACGGAACGTCTACAAATAAAACCATACTAAGTCTCACAACTATACATGTACCGATAAGGAAAATAAGAAATTGTTTATCTGTAAAACGATACTGTAAAATCGATGCTACCAACAGCATGAGAATAACGAAAATAACCAATACAATTGTTACACTTGTTGTACTGTCTCCAAAAAATTGTTTACTTGTTTCGAACGCAGACCAACAACTGTAAACAAAAAATGCGAGCATCGCACCAATCATTATTTTACTGAAAAAAGACGAAAAATTTGTTTGTATATGATTCATATGTCCATTGCACCTCTATTTCCATTCATAACAAAACGATTCTATCATGAATAGGCACACAGCTGATAGGGAATTTCTATGACAAATACAGGGTCCTAATTTTTTCACTTGCAATGTAAGCGAATCCTCTTTTACACTACACTTTATATAAGATAACTTTTCTTTCAGTTACATGAATACAAATACAGAAGTTTTACTCACCCTCTTCTGGAATTCTTTACTTCATTAAATATCTATGGATTTTTAATATTTTTGTACTCCACTTACAATACATGTCATTCTGATTGAAAACAGAAAATAGGGGCTGACCATATGGAAAAGAAATTCATGCGAGAATCCAAAGCAATTAAAACAACACGTGTTTTTCCGAATGATTTAAATAATCATCAAACACTTTTCGGAGGAAAATTATTAGCAGAAATTGATAGTATCGCTTCAATTGCAGCTGCAAGACATAGCCGTAAACATTGCGTAACAGCATCTATCGATTCTGTAGATTTTTTAACTCCAATTCACCAAGCAGATTCTGTTTGTTACGAAGCATTCGTATGTTATACAGGAAAATCTTCAATGGAAGTGTTCGTAAAAGTAATTGCAGAGAATTTATTAGCAGGAGAACGTAGAATAGCTGCAACATGTTTCATTACATTCGTTGCATTAAAAGACGGAAAACCTTCATCTGTTCCACAAGTACTGCCTGAAACTGAAGAAGAACATTGGCTACACACAACTGGTTCTGAGCGTGCAGAAAGTAGAAAAAAAGGGCGTGTCAAAAGCAAGGAAATGGCTGAAGTTCTAACTTTAAGTAAACCTTGGAGTATATAGGACTTTACCATTAAAACATCTTCTGAGCGAATAATTATCATATATTCGCTCATTTTTTATAATCATTTCCACACCTTCATACAACCATTACTCCTTTTCACACATACTATGTAATATTTTTATACATATCCGTTCGCTATTCACTTTTTCTAATTGATAAAATCTCATTTATAACACGGTTCTATTCCATCAACAGTTGCTTTACAAAGTTTATGTAGGGTACACTTATACGGGTGGTCAACAAAACAATTTAAGGATTTGTAAATCGTGTAGAAAACACCTTACACTTCATTATATTGAAAGAATTAACTGTAGTTTAAAACCTTACTATGACATAGCAAGTATTTTAATTAAATTGGATTATTTTAATGGAAAGGTGAAATTATGCAGAAATCAATTGCTTCAAATATTTTTTATAAAATACTGCTCAATACTTTTAATATTATCCTTCCAATTTTAGTTGGTCCTTACGCATATCGAACGTTAGGAGCCACTTCAATCGGAACCGTTAATATTGCTGAAACTTTTTTCAATTACTTCTTCGTGTTCGCCGTATTTGGTGTATACCAATATGGTTTACGTGAAATTAGCTTAATTAAAAACGATAAGAAGAAAGTTTCTAAGTTATTTACAAGTCTCTATGTAATTAACTTCACAACTAGTATTTTGGCTTTATCAGCCTTTGTGCTCTTTAGTTATATTGGATATGGACATGAAAGTCTATTTCCAGTTCTTCTTATTTTCGGTTTTAATTTCATATCTAACATGTTTTATGTGGAATGGTTCAACGAGGCATATGAAAATTATGACTTCATCACTAAAAAAACCGTTATCGTTCGATTAATCTATGTCGTACTTCTTTTCTCTTTCATTCATGGGGTCGACGATTACAAAACATATGCTGGTTTATTAGTATTATCCACATTTTTAAACCACTCTATTAGCTTTATATATGTGAAACGCCAAGTGAAATTTGATTTTTCCGACTTAACGATTATTCCTCATTTAAAACCGTTACTATTAGTCTTGATTTTTTCAAATGCTAATATTTTATATACTCAATTAGATCGTCTTTTTTTAGGAATATATGTTGGAAAAGAAGAAGTTGCATATTACGTAATGGCTTTTCAAATTATGATGATTATTAATACACTTATGTTAAGTGTTGTACAAGTAACCGTTCCAAGACTGTCTTATTTATCAGGAAATGCGTCTGAAATGGAGTATGAATCTTTACTAAATAAAATTTCAAAAGTATATTTCATTACCCTATTCCCTGCTGCAATCGGTTTAATGCTCATTGCTCATGGAGCTGTTGTCATTTACGGTGGACAACAGTTTGCCGGAGCTGGTAATACACTAATTGTTTTCGCCTTCTATATGATTACAGTTGGCATTGAGTCCATTTTATCGAATCAAATTATTTATGTAAAAAAGAAAGAAAGCATTTTAGTGCGATTTTTATTCATTTGCGGATTTATCAACTTAGCATCTAATATTGCACTAATATTCTTCCATGTACTTACACCAACAACCGCAATTTTTACAACAACAATTGCGAATTGTTTCTTAATCACATTTGAATATATTTATGTGAAAAAGAAACTAAAAGTGAATTATACGTTATTCGATATACAAAAACTTAAATATCTCTTTTATTCCCTAACATTTATACCGATAGCATTCGTTATTGATATGATCGTATCTGGACAAATACTGCAAGTTATCCTAGTAATAATAACGTGTGGATTAACGTATGCCCTTATCCTCTTTATAACAAAGGATGAAATTCTCTTTTCACTACTCGAAAAGATACTAGCACGATTCAAAAAGGCTTAAAACGCAATCTCTAAAAGGAGCTGTTAAACTTGAAATTTTCTTTAATCATGGCTACTTGTGGCAGACGTGATGATATTCTTGACTTACTAAAATCACTTGAACAACAAACTTACAAAAACTTCGAACTTATCGTAGTAGATCAAAACGATACGCCAATCTCTGATTTATTTGATGAATATAAAGATAGATTTTCTATTAATTACATTTATACACCTATTAAAGGACTATCGAGAGCTCGCAATGCAGGCTTAAAAGTAGCGGATGGCGATTTTATCGCTTTTCCAGATGATGATTGTATTTATGAAACAAATGTTTTAGAGAGTATATTAGAAACCTTCAACTCTAATAAAGATGTTCATTTTATCTCAACAAACACGACAAATGTTGAAGGAACGGGTTCTTTAATACACGCGCCGAATACAGACATTATTTTAAATAATAAGTATGGATTCATGGGACCTTCTTTCACACTATTCTTCACAAAGCAATTTGTACAAGATGTAGGTACATTTGATGAAGATTTAGGTGTTGGTTCGGGAACGATTTATGGAGCTGGTGAAGAAACTGACTTTGTACTACGCGGTATGAAACAAAATTATACTGGTTTATTTAGAAAAGATCTGTTCGTATACCATCCTGTAAAAGAGGAAATTATTAATGAACAATCATTAAAACGTGCCATTTCTTATGCTGGTGGTTTTGGTAGGGTTATTCGCTTACACTACGGATTCCCTTATTTCTTACGTGCTGTCGCTGCCGCAACATTCCGTATGACACAAAATATTTCTAATGATAAGCGCAAATTCCATGCAAATCGCTTACGCGGAATTGTTCGTGGTTATTTAAAATAAAAAATAAGGTGTAACCACTTTTATTAAATGGTTACACCTTATTTTTATTTCTTTCACATCATAGCAACCCATCATCCTTTTGGAATCGCATACCCTACTGGTCAAATACATTATATATTTTGGAAATGATAGCATTCTATCCAAGAATTTAGTATCATGATTCAAGACACTATTTAGAAATGAACGGAGGACATTATGAGCTTATTAACTGTTGAAAAATTAGGCCATACATTTGGTGATCGTACATTATTTAAAGATGTATCCATGCGCTTACTTGCAGGGGAACATGTTGGATTAGTTGGAGCAAACGGTGTTGGTAAATCAACATTTATGAATATAATTACTGGTCAGCTTATCCATGACGAAGGTCGTGTAGAATGGACACCTGGTACAAATTACGGTTACTTAGACCAGCATACTATTTTAACACCTGGTCGCACAATTCGTGATGTATTAGCAGATGCGTTTTTACCTTTATTTGAAAAAGAAAAAGCTTTAAATGAAGTTGCAGAAAAAATGGGAACTGCTACACCGGAAGAATTAGAGGAACTTCTTGAGCAAATGGCAGAAATTCAAGATGCTCTTGAAGCAGGCGGATTCTATTTATTAGATATTAAAATTGAAGAAGCAGCACGTGGTCTTGGAATTGACGCAATTGGTCTAGATCGTGACGTTGCAGCATTAAGTGGTGGACAACGTACAAAAGTATTACTCGCAAAATTACTACTTGAGCAACCAGAAGTACTACTATTAGATGAGCCTACCAACTATTTAGACGTTGAACATATTCATTGGTTAACAACTTATTTAAAAGAATATCCATACGCATTCCTATTAATTTCCCATGATACGGAATTTATGAATAAATGCGTCGATATTATTTTCCATCTAGAATTCACAAAAATGACGCGTTACACAGCGACATATGAAAAATTCCTAGAGCTAGCAGAAATGAATAAAAATCAACATATCAACGCTTATGAGAAGCAGCGAGAATTCATTAAAAAGCAAGAAGATTTTATTGCGAAAAATAAAGCTCGTTACTCAACAACAGGACGTGCAAAGAGCCGTCAAAAACAACTTGATCGCATGGAACGTATCGATCGCCCTGAAACAGCTATTAAACCTGAGTTTTCATTTAAAGAAAGTCGTGCAAGTAGCCGATTCGTCTTTGAAGGGGAAAATGTAGAAATTGGATATACACATCCGCTATTACCAAAATTAACGATGACAATTGAACGCGGAGAAAAAATTGCAATTGTTGGATGTAACGGTGTCGGTAAGTCAACACTGTTGAAGACAATTTTAGGTAAGATTAAACCATTAAGCGGAAAAACAAGCCTTGGTGACTTCTTAAATCCATCATACTTCGAACAAGAAGTAAAAGCTGATAATATAACACCAATTGATGATGTTTGGAATACTTTCCCTAGCTTAGACCAACATCAGATACGCGCCATGTTAGCGAAATGCGGTTTGAAAAACGAACATATCTCTCGTCCACTGAACCAATTAAGCGGTGGCGAACAAGCAAAAGTTCGTTTATGTAAACTAATGGGTGAAGAAAGTAACTGGTTACTCTTTGATGAGCCAACAAACCACCTTGATGTTACAGCAAAAGAAGAGCTGCAAAAGGCGATGAAAGCATATAAAGGAACAATTCTTCTTGTATGCCATGAACCAGACTTTTATGAAGGTTGGATAACAAAAACTTGGGATGTAGAGAAATGGGCTCAGCAAGACGCTTAATCCAATAAGAACTATCTTTCAAATTTTATAAGTAAAAAAGCAGTTGCTTCTAAAAGGATTCGTACACACCCTTTTGAAACAACTGCTTTTTTTACTTATCTTTTTACTATATCTCTGTCACTTTTTTTATTATAAATATGCTTAATACCAAAAGCAGCTAAAAAGATCATAGGTATTGTAGCCGAATAATGATATCTCGGTGCTACTTCTACTATCATTTGTGCCATTGTTAGCCCAATTACATATAAACAAATAATTAAAAGTGAAGATTTATTTTTATTTTTTATAGCTACTAACGCTCCGAACAGTGAAGTAACTAGTAAAAAGTAATAGAAGACATTAGAAATTATAGTATAGCGTACTTTATGGTCCATAATTGGATCTGCATATTTAACAGCTTGGTCATCATTACCTAAAAAGATAATAAATTTATCATACATTAGTTTCCCGAAATCTATATCATCGTTTTTGATTCTCTTTTTCGCTTCTTCAAGCATTTGCTTTTGGACGTCCTGAGCACTCCATCCTGGTTGACCACTATAATGATATAGTAATGCTGAATCTCCTGGATTCCATGTTCCTGAGGCTCCCTTATTAAACCCTACATGAATATTGTATCCCGGCACTGTTGCTATCTCTTCACCTAAACGTAATGTTACATAATGATTTGCCGCCGAAGACATCATTAAGTATCCAATAATGATAACCCCTAAGTATGCCACCTTATTAATAAGTAGCTTTTTATTCCCGATATGCTTTGTATCTATAATAAACATCCATATCGCTAAGGCTATAATTGGCACTGCTGCAATTGGTCTTGCCATGTTTATTAATACAAGTAATGCAGCTAATAGAATTGAATACATAATAACCTTTGCAATCGTTATATTTTCAAGTTTATCATAAACAATTATCATAATTGCCCAGGCTAATAACAGTACTGTACAATACAACGGTTCTGAAAGTGCAAACATGTTATACATCGTTTGTGATGGCAAGAGAATCCATAAAACACTTGCTGTTATCGCTGTTCTCACTCCACCAATTCTTCTAGCTATAAAATATATTAATCCCATCGAAATTGTAGTTAAAACAACATTAATAATTGGCGGAATCATAAAGTTTGCCCCAAATATTTTTAGGAAGATACTTAAGAATGAAGCATAACCAAAAATATGTGGAAATAATGCAACATATCTATCATGAATAACAAAGTTATCACCTAATGCTTTTGCAGTATTGAAAAAGGCTTCATAATCACCAATCGGATCAATCTTATATGTAACAATCCATGCAGTTTTCACTGCTACACAAATAATTAGCAGTACAAAAAAGCATATTTTTTCATTTACTCTCTCAAGATATAGCGATCCACTACTAAGTATAAAGTTTCCAATTGTACATAATAATAAAACTCCAACTAATATCATTACATAATTATATTTTTGAGTATCTGAAAAATAATCAAAAATTAATATTGCAACGAAAAAGCTATAAATGCCGTATATGGCACGTGTAGAAAAAGTTGAAAACAATCCAGAAAAACGTTCCAAAAAAACTCACTCCTTAACATATTTATATGGGAAAACATTATATTTCCTAAAAAAATTACACTACCAGCTACTATACATTAATATTACCATGATTTCCATGTTTGCTTTCATACTGTCCGGTATGCCAATTTAAAATAACCTTTTTTATTATTGACAAATTCATTCTATATCCTAAAATGATATCCACTCAAAACATATAACATCTTAGTATAAACTATGCTATAATTGATAGTTGTTATGTAAGAATAACCTTTCTACATTTCTTGTTTTATTTATATATTTTATAAAGATGAGGATACTATTATGGAGAAACTCTTAAAGTTTGGTTTAGTAGGAATCTTTAATACGCTCATTACCATTATTAGCTTTTGGATCTTATTAAAGTTCGGGATGAACTATCTTGTTGCGAATACCATTGCCTATTTAATTGGTGTTGCCAATAGCTACTATTGGAATAAAAATTGGGTGTTTAAACCTAATAATAAAAGCACGTCAATGTTCTTTAAATTTCTAACTGTAAATTTAATTGTATTGGCTTTTAATACATTATGTTTATTTATATTAGTAGATAAGCTTGCCTTGAATGCATTAATTGCACAGATTTTCGCAATTGGTGTCGGAATGGTTATAAATTTTGTCCTTAATAAAATTTGGACATTCAACCAAACTGAAAATGCTACTAATTAAATTTGAACGACTTATTAAAAATACGGAGGATACAACATGCAAAAATTAATTTCGGTTGTAGTTCCTATGTACTTCGAGGAAGAAGTAGCACAGGAATGTTATAACCGTTTAAAGTCCGTTATGCTTCAAAATGATATTAATTACGAGTTTGTCTTTGTAAATGACGGTAGTACAGACCGTACAATGGAAATTTTATCTGAGATTGCAGCAAATGATTACCGTACAAAAATCGTTAATTTCGCGCGTAACTTTGGACACCAAGTAGCCGTTACAGCTGGTATTGCTGCTGCAAAAGGTGACGCTATTGTAATTATAGACGCAGACTTACAAGATCCACCTGAAGTTATTCCTGAACTTATTGCAAAATGGGAAGAAGGATATGAAGTTGTTTATGCAAAACGTAAACAACGTAAAGGTGAAACTTGGTTTAAACTTTTAACAGCTAAATATTTCTATAAATTCCTAAACTACATGTCTGATATCGATATCCCAAAAGATACTGGTGATTTCCGAATCATCGATCGCAAGGTAGCTGATGTTTTCAATCAAATGACTGAGCGAAATCGCTTCATCCGCGGTATGATGTCTTGGGTTGGCTTCCGCCAAACGTATGTTGAATATCAACGCGATGAGCGCTTTGCTGGTGAAACAAAATATCCATTAAAGAAAATGATTAAATTTGCATCTGATGGCATTATTGCATTTTCGACAAAGCCATTACGCATCGTTATGTCTTTAGGTTTATTATCAGTTCTTATTTCTATAATTGTCTTACTATATACAATTACTGTGAAAATTCTCGGACATGATACGCAAACAGGTTGGGCATCTATAATGGTTGCTATTACATTCTTTAGTGGTATTCAGTTATTTGGCCTTGGCATCGTCGGCCAATATATTGCTCGTATTTATGACGAAAGTAAAAACCGTCCGATTTATATCGTAAAAGAAACAATCAATATTGAGCAAGAAGAGACTACACAAACAAAAGAAAAAGTGAATGCATAAAAAAAAGGTAACAATGAAAACTGTCATTGTTACCTTTTTATATTGTAATATCCCATAAGTCGTAAGCGGAATTCTTTTAAATTTGGATATACTTCTAAATTAGACAGCATTCCTTGGATGACCGGAATCCTTGGATTTGGTAATCTCATTTCCGCCTCCAAAACATCTAGCGTAACAATTAATTCATCATCTTCTAATTGATCAGCTAATGTACGTTTAAAAACAATAATTTCTTTTAAAAAATGTTCCTTAACCTGCTCCTTAATAAGCTCTGATTTACAAAGGAATTCTCCAAGCTTTTCTTCATGTAACACGGGTTCTTCCGAAGATTCTACCAATCCATCTACTAAATCATCCACTCTTTTCAAAATAAACGCAGAGACATACGATAAGTCAATTTCTGGTGCTTGTATAATGATTAGTTCTAAATATCCACGGCATATGCCCTCTACCATAATTACTAAATCTAACAAATATGGAATAACCTTGTCACCATAAATAGACAGTAAACTATTCCGATAAAATGCGTGAGACTCTAACTTCATCCGCATCATAAACTCTTCCACTTCTTTATTAAAAGGAATAGCATTTTCCCTCGCATGCATAATAATAAATTCTTTATGCTTTTGTATATCGTTAAACTGGCAATGCAATTGTTTTGCAAATTTTTCACGTGGTAATAATGATTCTTTATCAATATCCATCATTTTATTTTGAATCTTGTCATAGTAATATCGAAGTGTTGCTAATAAAAGCTCATCTTTCGATTTAAAATATAAATAGAAAGCTCCCTTAGATATGCCACAAGCTGTCACAATTTCCTGCACTGATGTCGCATTTACACCCTTAGTCGCAAATAACTTCATAGCCATCTCTATAATTAAGCGCTCTTTTTCTTTCATATCTTCTCTCCTAAACTTAATCTCGCATCTTATCATGAATTTATTATACCATCTCTTTTCATTGACGACTGACCAATCAGTCAGTTATATTATGTATTAGACTGACCAGTTGGTCAATACAATAAAAAGGGAGCGCAAACATGAACAAAATCATTAATTTCTCGTTAAAAAATAAGTTCGCAGTTTGGCTACTAACCATTATTGTTACCATTGCAGGTATTTATTCTGGGCTTAATATGAAGCTGGAAACAATTCCTGATATAACAACACCGGTTGTAACAGTAACTACGGTTTATCCTGGTGCTACACCAGAAGAAGTAGCTGACAAAATTTCAAAACCAATGGAAGAGCAACTACAAAATTTAAGTGGTGTAAATGTTGTTAGCTCATCATCTTTTCAAAACGCATCTTCTATTCAGGTAGAATATGATTTTGATAAAAACATGGAGAAGGCTGAAACAGAAATTAAAGAAGCTCTCGCAAATGTGAAACTGCCAGAAGGCGTACAGGACCCGAAAGTTTCACGTGTAAACTTCAATGCCTTTCCAGTTATTTCGTTAAGCGTAGCAAGTAAAAGTGAATCTTTAGCTACCTTAACTGAAAATGTAGAAAAAAATGTTGTTCCAGGATTAAAAGGACTTGATGGGGTCGCATCTGTTCAAATTTCAGGTCAACAAGTAGATGAAGTACAACTTGTCTTCAAGAAAGATAAGATGAAAGAATTAGGTTTAAGTGAAGATACTGTAAAAAATGTAATTAAAGGATCGGACGTATCTTTACCACTTGGCTTATATACATTTAAAGACACGGAAAAATCAGTTGTTGTAGATGGAAATATTACAACAATTAAAGCACTAAAAGAACTGAAAATCCCAGCTGTTCCTTCATCACCGAGTGGTCAAGGTAGTCAAAATGCTGGAGCTGGTACACAAATGCCGCAAATGAATCCAGCCGCTATGAACGGGATTCCGACAGTTACATTAGACGAAATTGCTGACATTAAAGAAGTCGGAAAAGCAGAATCTATTTCTCGAACAAATGGAAAAGAAGCAATTGGAATTCAAATTGTAAAAGCTGCTGACGCGAATACAGTTGATGTTGTAAATGCAGTGAAAGATAAAGTAAAAGAACTCGAGAAAAAATATAAAGACTTAGAGATTATTTCAACATTCGACCAAGGTGCACCTATTGAGAAATCAGTAGAAACAATGCTGAGCAAAGCCATTTTTGGTGCTATCTTTGCGATTGTTATCATTATGCTGTTCCTACGAAATATCCGAACAACATTAATCTCTGTCGTTTCCATACCACTTTCTTTATTAATTGCTGTATTAGTCATAAAGCAAATGGATATTACGCTTAACATTATGACACTTGGAGCAATGACAGTCGCTATCGGGCGCGTCGTCGATGATTCCATTGTTGTTATTGAAAATATTTACCGACGTATGTCATTATCAGAGGAAAAACTACGCGGAAAAGATTTAATTCGTGAAGCTACGAAAGAAATGTTTATTCCAATTATGTCTTCTACCATTGTAACAATTGCTGTATTTTTACCGCTTGGACTAGTAAAAGGTATGATTGGTGAAATGTTCTTACCATTCGCCTTAACTATCGTCTTCGCTTTATTAGCATCATTACTAGTAGCAGTTACAATCGTACCAATGCTAGCTCATTCTTTATTTAAAAAAGAGAGCATGAGGGAAAAAGAAGTACATCATGAGGAAAAACCAAGTAAATTAGCAAATGGTTATAAACGCATACTTGCATGGGCTTTAAATCACAAAATTATTACATCAAGTATCGCTGTCCTTCTATTAGTTGGTAGCCTTGCACTTGTGCCAATTATCGGTGTAAGTTTCTTACCAGCTGAAGAAGAAAAAATGATTATTGCAACATACAACCCTGAACCAGGTCAAACATTAGAAGACGTTGAAAAAATTGCAACAAAAGCTGAAAAGCACTTCCAAAATAATAAAGACGTCAAAACAATTCAATTCTCATTAGGTGGAGAAAACCCAATGAGCCCTGGTCAATCAAATCAAGCAATGTTCTTCGTACAATATGATAATGACACGAAAAACTTTGAAAAAGAGAAAGAACAAGTCGTTAAAGATTTACAGAAGATGTCTGGAAAAGGTGAATGGAAAAACCAAGATTTCGGAGCGGGTGGCGGTAGTAATGAAATTAAGCTATACGTTTACGGAGATAGCTCTGAAGAGATTACACCTGTCGTAAAAGATATTCAAAATATCATGAAGAAAAATAAAGACTTAAAAGATATAGACTCTAGTATTGCAAAAACATATGCAGAGTACACTTTAGTCGCAGATCAAGAAAAACTAAGCAAAATGGGTCTAACGGCTGCACAAATTGGAATGGGACTTTCTAATCAGCATGATCGCCCTGTTCTGACAACAATTAAAAAAGACGGTAAAGATGTCAATGTATATGTAGAAGCTGAAAAACAAAATTATGAAACAATCGATGACTTAACAAATCGAAAACTTACAACACCACTTGGTAATGAAGTGGCTGTGAAGGATGTAATGACTGTA
This sequence comes from Bacillus basilensis, assembly GCF_921008455.1. Taxonomy (NCBI): domain Bacteria; kingdom Bacillati; phylum Bacillota; class Bacilli; order Caryophanales; family Bacillaceae; genus Bacillus; species Bacillus basilensis. Next base: position 5,425,143 of record NZ_CAKLBZ010000001.1, read on the forward strand.
AAAGAAGGGGAAACTTCGAATACAGTGAAACACCGCGATGGCCGTGTTTATGCGGAAGTAAGTGCAAAACTAACATCTGATGACGTTTCAAAAGCATCTGCCGCTGTTCAAAAAGAAGTAGATAAAATGGATCTTCCTTCTGGCGTAGATGTTTCTATGGGTGGCGTTACAAAAGATATTGAAGAATCATTTAAGCAACTTGGCTTAGCGATGTTAGCTGCGATTGCCATTGTATACTTCGTTCTTGTCGTTACATTTGGCGGTGCTCTTGCACCATTCGCAATTTTATTCTCGCTACCATTTACAATTATCGGAGCTCTTGTTGCCTTATTAATCTCTGGTGAAACGTTAAGTGTATCTGCAATGATCGGTGCGCTTATGTTAATCGGTATCGTTGTAACAAACGCAATCGTGCTTATAGACCGCGTTATTCATAAAGAAAATGAAGGTCTATCAACACGTGAAGCTTTATTAGAAGCTGGTGCAACACGTCTTCGTCCTATTTTAATGACTGCAATTGCAACAATCGGGGCTCTTATCCCGCTTGCATTAGGATTTGAAGGTAGCGGCTTAATTTCTAAAGGACTTGGTGTAACAGTAATTGGTGGATTAACAAGTTCAACGTTATTAACACTTCTTATCGTTCCAATCGTTTATGAAGTATTAAGTAAGTTTAAAAAGAAAAAAGCAAAATAAAAAAAAAATAACCTCGCTAACTGCGAGGTTATTTTTTATTTCCAAACAAGATTAGAAAATCACCATAGCCTTCTTTCTCTAATTCCTCTTTTGGAATAAATCGAAGGGCTGCTGAGTTTATACAATAGCGAAGTCCATTTGGTCCTGGACCATCTGGAAATACATGTCCAAGATGTGAATCCCCTTCTTTGCTTCTCACTTCCGTACGCGTCATATTATGACTCACATCCATCTTTTCTTTCACACTAGCTGACATAACTGGCTTTGTAAAACTAGGCCAGCCGCATCCGCTATCAAACTTATCGAAAGAAGTAAATAAAGGTTCTCCTGAAACGATGTCTACATAAAGACCTTCTTCTTTATGATTCCAATATTCATTTTGAAAAGGTGGTTCTGTTCCATTTTCCTGCGTTACATAAAACTGCATCTCATTGAGTTTTTCTTTTAAATGAGCATTATCCTTTGGCCAATGTTGCTTAATAAACGCATCTCGCCCTGAGCCCTTACGGTATAACTCGTAGCGGAATGTGTTTTTCTTATGATATCCTTGGTGATATTCTTCAGCCTGATAAAACGTAGTAGCTGGTAATATTTTTGTCGCAATCGGCTTTGAAAAACGCCCACTCTGTGCAAGCTCTTCTTTTGAATCCTCTGCCTTCTTATGTTGTTCTTCATTATGATAAAAAATCACTGTTTCGTAAGACTGTCCACGATCGTGGAATTGCCCACCTACATCAGTAGGATCAACTTGTCTCCAATATATATTTAATAACTCTTCATACGGCATTTTGGTTGCATCAAATGTAATTTGTACTGCCTCATAATGTCCTGTCGTTTCCGAGCATACTTCTTTATAGGTTGGATTCTCTTTATGACCACCTGTATAACCAGAAACAACCTTTATAATCCCTTCCATCTCTTCAAATGGCGAAACCATACACCAGAAGCACCCTCCAGCAAATGTAGCTAATTCTACCTTTTCATTTACAGCCATTCTTTCACCCCTATTCTATATTCTTCTTACAGTATGGCATAAGAAACATCATGTTATAAAAGAAAAAGCATCGAACATCGATGCTTTTCTCTACTTCACTTTATTTTTTTCCAAGTCCTTCTCCATTTCATCACTCGTCACATCTAAGACATCTAATAAGAAAATGAAGATTGGAATACCAATAATTAGTCCCCATACACCTAAGAAGTGTTCTGAGAAGATTAATACCATAAACGTATAGAAAATCGGTAAGTTTGTTTTTTGCGACATAAACTTCGGATTTAACACATAACTTTCAAGCGCATGAATGACTGTTACGATAATTAAAATATAAACAACGTACATAATACCGCCGATATTGTAGGCAATCATACAAAGTGGGAATAACGAAATGATAACCCCAGCTACTGGAATTAAACCGAGTAAGAAGATCATTAACGCTAAACCTAATAATTGTGGGAATCCTAATATCCATAATGCAATAACGGATAAAACACAGTTAACAACTGCAATTAAAAATTGTGCTTCGATTACTTTTCCGAATGAACGTGCAAATTTCTTACCAAAGTACTCAATTTCAGTATAGAAAATTGCAAGTCGGCTTTCTTTAAATTTTGCAGTAAAAGCAACGATACGAGATTTCTCCAACAGGAAAAATAAACTTAAAATTAAAGAAAGTAAAACTTGAAGTCCGAACTTCCCGACATTTGTAATTGATTTATACAAAATGTCTACACCTTGTCCTACATATTTAGAAAGTTCCATATGATTGACAGCATTAACTGCATACTTAATTAATTCACTATCCGGTGGGTTTCTTAAAAATACGTTAAATTGATAAATCAATTGTGAAATTTGTATCGTTAATACTGGTAAATATTTAAATAGCGTAATAGCAATTCCACCAATTAACATGACATATAGAAATGCTATAATGAGCTTTCGATTGATGGGCATAAAATGATCTAATTTACGAGAAATAAACTTTTGGAATCGATCCATTAAATACGTGAGAATAAACGTAATTAAAATTAAATTCAACATACTTTGCAGCCCGTATAACACGAGAGCAAGTATTACTAATACGAGTAACCTCTGAAATCCTTTGCTTTGAAACAGGTTTTTTATTTGCATAATCGACGAGTACTCTCTCCTGTCCTATAAAGTAAAACGTTAATAAGTAGATTTTTCTCTCTTTTCTACTTTTAATTATTCATTCATATTAAGATTTTTATAAGCTCATTATACGCCTACCTTAGTAGGTCTATAGTAACTTACTTCTTATTTTACAATACAATGACCTAATTCAAAACGTATTCTACATAGTATTAATGAAGATTTAAGGAAACTTACATTTTGTTAAAGATAGGTCTTACCACTACTGTAACATAAAAAGCAAGCTATCAGTAGAAATCTGTCCTACAAATAGCTTGCTTTTCTCATTTTTTTAAGTAAGTTTTACTATCCAATAAACGGCATGAACATTGGTATGACAACTACTGTTACAACCCCTACTACCGTTACAGCAATGCTTGCCATAGCTGCCTCTACTTCACCCATTTCAATTCCTACTGCTACTCCTAATGCGTGACCTGCTGTTCCAAGCGCTAAACCTTTTGCAATTGGATGTTTCACTCTAAATGTTTTTAAGAATAATGCCCCTAATGCGTATACGATAACTGCGTTAAAAATAACTGCAAACGATGTAATTGCTGTTATACCACCAATACTTTCAGAGATTGGTAACGCAATTGCTGTTGTTGCTGCTTGCGGTAACATTGAATTCATTACTGCTGTATCTAGACCAATTGCTTTTGCAACAATGAACACGACAATTACTGAACAAATAGATCCTACTACGATAGCTGATAAAATTTGCCACCAATATTTTTTTAACTTATCAACTTGTTTATATAATGGTATTGCAAAGGCAATTGTTGCTGGTTCTAAGAAGAAACTAATCATTTTTCCGCCAGTATTATACTCTTCAAAAGTAAAGTTACCTACCTTTAAAAAGACAATCCCTAATACCATCGCCACAAATAATGGTGTGAATAAGAAGAATCCTTTAGAATGCTTAAATAATAATGTGCCGATTCCGTATGCGATTAATGAAACGACGATTCCGAAATATGGAGTCATTGTACTTGCCATGTTCATTACCTCCTAACAATATATTCTAAAATGGTTACGCAACCTTTCCGTGCTTGCGTCCTTTATTTACTACTTTCAATTCTTTTGTATCTTCTGTTTCTTTTTCATCTTTTCCTAAAATAAATTGTGCAAATAACCCTGTTACAGCGAGTAAAATAATTGTTGCGACAACAATTACAGTTAAAATTTGTACAAAATATTGTCCCATTACACCAAGAGAATTAATAACTGAAATACCTGATGGGACGAAAAGGAATCCGATAATACCGGTTAAAGCTGTTCCAAGTGATTCAACTTGCTCCAATTTAATTACTTTTAAACATAATAGACTAAATAAAATGACTAACCCGATTACCGATGAAGGCATCGGAATTGGTAAATGTGTTGCAATAATATTAGAAATTAACATAATAGCTGAGAATATGAATGCTTGTGATAAGAAACTATATACTTTTTTCGTACTCATTTTGGCCACCTCTTTCGATTTGGTACCTTTATTGTATAGGATATAAACGCCTAAGTAAGCGTTTACATAACAGAACGTCAAATATACAGAATCAATTACAAATATAAAAGGATGAAATACAAAAGCTGCTTCTTAAATACGAAGCAGCTTCTTGAGTTCTTTTGCATATGTACGGCTAACAGGTACTTTCGATCCTTCTTTCATGATTAAATTATAAGTAGAATTGAACCATGGCTGAATTTCAGTAATATGATTAATATTTGCAATAAAGCTACGATGGACACGCATAAAACTTGCTTGTGGCAACTTCTTTTCCAAAATTACAAGTGTATCGTGTGTTACATACGTTTCCCTCATTGTTTTTACTGTCACTTTTCCATCTACAAGCCCTACATATACAATATCTTCAATATTAACAAGTACGATTGATTCTTCAATTGGTAATGCTAATTTATGCATCTCTGCTGTTACATCTGTACCCTTTATTTCTTGCTTTGTTTCTATTTGCGATTGTTTTTGTTTTTTATACTTCTTTAATGTTTGTACAATACGCTCTTCATCAAATGGTTTTAAAATGTAATCTAACGCGTCTACTTCAAATGCTTGCAGCGCATACTGATCATAGGCAGTAGCAAATACAATTGCAGGTGGATTTTTCATCTTCTTTAATATATTCGCGATTTCAAATCCGTTATCATCGGATAGCTGAATATCTAGAAACACAATATCTGGTTTATTTTTCATCAACTCTTCTAATGCGTCTTCTACACAATCAGCCTCACCTATTATCTCAACTTCTTTCGTTCTCTCTAATAGATACTTTAGTTCATCACGTGCTAACATTTCATCGTCAACTACTAATACTTTTAACAACCCGCTCTTCCTCCCCTATCTTTTTTGGAATAACAAAAGTAATCTCTGTCCCCTCATTTAATTCACTTTCGATATGAAGCATCGTTTCTTTCCCAAATAACCCAATAAGACGTTCATTAATATTATATAAAGCTGTTCCTGTCCCTTTCTTTGACGAAACTACCATTCTTCCTAATTGTTCTAAACGTTCTTCCTCAATTCCTTGTCCATTATCTTTTACTTCAAAGTGAACCATACCCTCTTTTTCAAAGACATGCACTTCCACCTCGCATACTGGTTGCTTCTTCGGAAAAGCATGTCGCAATGCATTTTCAACCAATAGTTGAAGAACAAATGGTGGTACTAAGGTTATCTTTAGCTCATCCTCAATATACATCTTTACTTCATACTTATTTGGGAACCTTGCTTGTTCTAGTGATAGGTATGCCTGTACATGGTTTAATTCTTGTTCTAGTGGAATCAATAACTGACGTGCCCCTTGCAAATTACAACGGAAATACACGCTAAGCTGTAATAATAACTTCCTTGCCTTTTCTACATCTGTTCGGCATAAAGCTGATACTGTATTAATCGCATTAAATAAAAAGTGTGGGTTAATTTGTGCTTGTAATGCTTTTATTTCCGCATCTTGCAATAATTTGCTTTGCAACTCAGCTTCACCTAATTCAAGTTGTGTAGAGAATATTTTTGCTAATCCTTCTGCTAATTCCTCTTCCACACGACTTAACTGGTTAGGATTTTTGAAATATAGTTTTAATGTCCCTATCGTATTTCCATGTGAAGTTAGTGGAATAACGATAGCAGCTTGCAAAGGACAGCCTTCGTGTTGACAATTAATAACCTCACGTGATTTTGCTTTCATTATTTTCCCTGTATTTAACACTTCTTTCGACAAACCAGTTATTAAACTATGTGAAGGAATATGGTGATCTGATGCTAATCCAACGTGAGCCAATATTTTCTCTGTATCTGTTAAGGATACTGCATCTGTCCCTGTAAAGCGGTGAATAATTTGTGCCACATGCTTACATGACTCTTCTGTTAAGCCTTGGCGAAAATACGGTAACGTTTTATCTGCAATACGTAATACCTTATGAGTCTGAAGTGCCTTTGCGTTCTCTTCCTGGCGCAAAATAGCTTGTATCATAGAAAGTAAAATAAAACTTCCAAAACTATTTACAAGGATCATCGGTATCGCAATTGTTTTCACAATACTCATTCCATCCTCTACAATTAATAGGATCATAATCATTTCTAAAGAAACGATAAAAACACTTAAAACCGCTGAAAATTTAGGCGTAATTGTACGATTATATCTTTTAAAAATGTATCCGATATAACCTGTTATAATCCCCGCTAAAATTGAAGAGATTGCACAACTTAGCGCTGTCGTCCCACCAAGCATATAACGGTGAATACCAGCAATTGATCCTACTCCAATTCCGACGATAGGTCCGCCAAGTAATCCACTAATTCCAACACCCATAATACGTGTATTCGCGATTGTGCTCGATGAAGAAACGCCTTGTAGCCAATTTTCATTCATAATCGTATTTCCTGCTATTTCAATTCCTGTGTAATTGCTTACAATTGTAAACACCGAAAAAATACAAATAAGTTTAAGCTTATCTACATATCCGTCTTGCTTATGAAGAAGGCGCCTGAACGTTTTAATATGCGAAAGTAAAAACCCTAAAATAACAATAAGTCCGACGCGTTCAATCATCATAAGTACTAAATTTAGCATCTGTGATTCATTCCTTTTTATAGTAGTTAGTTTTATTATGGGAAAATAATGAAGTAGACGTCAAGAAGAATGAAATACCTTTTGAAATATTTTACACATAACAATTCCATCTTTATTTGACAATATAATAGAAGAGTGCTAAAAATAAAGTAATATAATACAGTCCTTTAACCCAACCCCGTGAGGTTGAGAAGGAAGTCGGAATACAATGTACGTATGTTCTTTTTAGGGATACGTATGCTTTTTTGGCCTTCTCATCATATCAGGTGAGAAGGCCTTTTGTTATTCTTCCATAGCGACTGTAGAAAAAAATAAGGAGGAATAATGATGAACGTCACTACTGATGTACAATCAACAACAGAGGAGACGAAAGAGAAAAGATATAAAACACTATTTGGTTCTGCGCTAGGATATGCAGCAGAAGGTTTAGATATGTTGCTCTTATCTTTCGTACTTGTCTACATTTTAAAAGAATTTCATTTAAGCCCTGTTGAAGGCGGAAACTTAACATTAGCTACCACAATAGGTATGCTAATCGGGTCTTATTTATTTGGATTTATTGCTGATTTATTTGGGCGTATCCGTACGATGGCCTTCACAATCTTACTATTTTCACTAGCAACAGCACTTATTTATTTCGCAACCGATTATTGGCAATTATTAATTCTTCGCTTTTTAGTTGGAATGGGAGTTGGTGGTGAATTCGGTATTGGAATGGCCATCGTAACTGAAACATGGTCTAAAGACATGCGTGCTAAGGCGACATCAGTTGTTGCACTTGGATGGCAATTTGGCGTACTAGTCGCTTCACTCCTTCCAGCATTTATCGTCCCGCATTTTGGATGGAGAGCTGTTTTCTTATTTGGACTCATTCCCGCTTTATTAGCTGTTTACGTTCGCAAAAGTTTAAGTGAACCGAAAATATGGGAACAAAAACAACGATACAAAAAAGAATTGCTACAAAAAGAAGCTGAAGGTAATTTAACAAATACTGAAGTAGAACAACTAAAGCAAATGAAAAAGTTCCCACTTCGAAAGTTATTTGCCAATAAAAAAGTAACGATAACAACAATTGGACTTATTATTATGTCATTCATCCAGAACTTCGGATATTATGGAATCTTTACATGGATGCCCACTATTTTAGCGAATAAATATAACTACACATTAGCAAAAGCGAGCGGTTGGATGTTCATCTCTACAATCGGCATGCTCATTGGAATTGCAACTTTTGGTATTCTAGCCGATAAAATTGGTCGCCGTAAAACTTTTACAATCTATTATGTCGGTGGTACTATATACTGTCTCATTTACTTCTTCTTATTCACAGATTCAACATTATTGCTATGGGGAAGTGCATTGCTTGGATTCTTTGCAAATGGCATGATGGGAGGATTCGGAGCAATTTTAGCTGAAAACTATCCTGCTGAAGCTCGCTCTACAGCAGAAAACTTTATTTTCGGTACAGGACGTGGTTTAGCCGGATTTGGGCCTGTCATTATCGGATTACTCGCTGCAGGTGGTAATTTAATGGGAGCACTCTCTCTCATCTTCATTATCTATCCAATCGGTTTAGTTACGATGCTATTATGTGTCCCAGAGACGAAAGGTAAAGTATTAGAATAGATTAAAACTGTACAAAATGATTGTTCGAGAACTATCCCCCTTCAAGAAAAGTAGTTGGATAAATAGTAAAGAGGAAGCATCTCATTTAAGATGCTTCCTCTTTTATTTATTATTTTGATTTACTAGCCTTCTGAAATAAGAAAGCAGTTTTATCTTCTTCTTTTACAATACCTTGTTCTAATGCTAATTCCCCTGCAACTTTAGGCGCTAGCCATAGCATTGGGAACAACAGAATTGATACTGGGACAGCTGTTACTACGATGAATGATTGCAATGCATTAATACTTCCCTCACCCATGTATAAAAGAATCGCTGCAACTGCGCCCATAATAAGCGACCAAAAAACTCGCAAACTAATTCTAGGATCTCCATCTCCAGTCACTGCCATTGAAATCGAATACGCCATTGAATCTCCTGTTGTCACTACAAATAAAATTGTTAATAAAAGAAATGCAGGTCCAATAATATTGGAGAGTGGCAGTTGCTCTGTAATTGCAATCATAGCCGCTGGCATACCCGATTCACTTAATGCGGTCGAGATAGAACCAGGATTCATTAACTCATAAAACACACCTGATCCCCCTAGTATAGTAAACCAAAACGTTGTAATAATAGGTGCAATAATTCCAATTGCAACGATGATTTCTCGGATTGTTCTCCCTCTTGAAATTCGGCTCACTAAAATTGCCATCATCGGTCCATATCCAATAAACCATCCCCAGAAAAAGATTGTCCACGATCCTAACCAACCTGTATCACCGCGGTATGTGCTCATTGGAATAAATTCATTTATATAAAATCCAAACGAAGAAACAAATGAATCAATAATAAATCCACCTGGTCCAAATAGTAATACAAATACCATTAATAGAACTGCTAATCTAACATTTAAATTACTTATAATTTGAATTCCTTTATCAATTCCTGTTACCGCGGATATAGTAGAAACAGCTACTACACAAACAATAATGGCTAATTGAGTAGTAAACACATCAGGAATGTCAAACAATGCTTGTAATCCATAACTTGCTTGTAGTCCTAAAAATCCAATTGGACCAATTGTCCCTGCCGCTACCGCAATAATGGCAAATGCATCGATCATCGTTCCAAGTATACTCTTTCGCAATTTCTCTCCAAAAATAGGATATAAAAGCGTTCGAGGTTTTAACGGCATACCTTTATGGTAATGCCCATACATCATCACTACTGCACTAATTGTCCCTAAAATCGTCCAAGCTAAGAAACCCCAATGCATATAACTTTGTGCTAAAGCCGGCATGACTGCTTCTTGCGTTCCAGCAGATATACCTTCATGTATTGGTGGCACCGTCATCAAGTGGTACATCGGCTCTGCCGCTGCCCAAAAAACGCCACCTCCGGCAAGCAATGTAGACATAATAATAGCGAGCCATTTTGTCGTACTAATCTCAGGTTTCTCTAGCCCCCCAAGTTTAACTCTCCCATATTTCGAGAACGCCATACACATTGCAACAATAAATGTACCAATTAATAAAACTTGCCAAAAGGCACCAAAATATTTAATTGAAGCTGTAAAACTGCTATTAATGACTCCCTCTACGTAACTTTTATTTAAAAAAACCGCAATTACAAATAATAAAAGTGAGCCCCCACTAATAAGAAATACAGGCCAATCCGTTTTTCGACTCTTCATCCTCATTTACACTTCCTCCTTCCTCAGCAATCTAAAAAAACAACTTTATTATGTTTTATTTTTTACACCCAAAACACAATGATTATATAAGTATAATAATTTATTAATTTCCTACACACTTATGTTGTCCCTAAAAATATGCTAAATCCCTTATTTAAAAGAAAATTTCTATTCCTCTTATATAAAAAAGCAAAACAAAAGACCTTATATTTCTATAAGGTCTTCGAAACAGAAATTTGATTATAACATAAGGAACTTCTTGGTTCAAAAAGTCCCTTCCAAAAATAACCGAGGGTAAAGGCTTCCATTTGCTACGTAACGGTAATTTAAAAAAATTATATTTTGCAGAAAAAAACTATACTAAATATCATTTATGAAAGAAATTCGGCTTCAAAATTTCATTCGGATACGGTTTATGATAAATATGAGTGGTAGCTGGAGATAACGGTGGAATGAGCCACACCCAATTCCCTGTTACAACCCGACCACAAGCGGCTTCTTGCTTCTCAAATTGCTGAAATTGTTGTGCAGCAGTATGGTGGTCAACAATACTCACTCCTTGTTTTTTAAAGGAATGTAAAACAGCTACATTTAATTCAACTAACGCTTTATCTTTCCACAACGTACCGTTTCTCGATGTATCTAGATTCATCATCTCCGCAACTGCCGGAAGTAAGTTATAACGATCATGATCCGCTAAGTTACGTGCCCCAATCTCTGTTCCCATATACCATCCATTGAACGGAGCCGCTGTATAGGAAATACCACCAATTTCTAAGCGCATATCTGAAATCATTGGCACGCCATACCATTTTACTCCTAAAGATGAGATTGGGTACTCTGGATGTTCAATTGGTACCTCTTTCACTTCTTTTTTAGGAATTTCCTTATATACAGGCTCTTTTCCATCAACAGAAAATACAAGTGGCAATACATCGAAATTCGTACCTTCTCCTTGCCAGCCAAGTTCCTGACAAAAATCTGTAAACGCAGTGGAATGAGAGTCACCAATCACTCCCATTTCTGTTTTATATCCTGCATATCGAATTAATTGATGATTATAAATTCGTATATTATTTTCTTCACCTTGATATTGCTTAAAAATCGTAATTGTCGGTTTCACTTTTCCGTCGTTCGTTGCATATTTAATATGATGAATTAATGCATTATATACACCTTCCTCATCATTTACTTCACGTGCATCTAATATATGCATCTTGCTCCAAAATAATCTTCCGATACATCGATTGCTATTGCGCCATGCCATTCGCGATCCATGAACAAGTTCTTCAAATGTATGCTCATACGTCCCTGTATTCTCTATCTCAGCTTGAATTTCTTTCATTCGCTCTTCTATGAATTGTTCTTTATTAAGCTCTTTATAGCAAATCATAATAAAATGACTCGCTTCTTCTATTAATTGTTTCGTTTTACTCATAAACAATCTCCTTCTATTTCAACAAAACGTTACTACTTTACAGTATAAGCAAAAAGAATACGAGTCACAAATGAAAGTCGAAGTGTTACTTTTATTGTAATATTTTTCAGAAAATTAAAGAGATTACTATTGACTTGTATGAAAAATAGGTGTATTTTTGACTCAGGTAAATTATTTTTACCTAGACCAACTTTTAAAAAGAAAGGAGGTAATGTTATGTCTTCATTTCAATTGCCAAAGCTTTCATATGACTATGATGAACTAGAGCCATATATCGATAGCAACACGCTTTCTATTCATCATGGAAAGCACCATGCGACATACGTAAACAATTTAAATGCTACTTTAGAAAATTATACGGAATTACATAATAAATCTTTAGAAGAGTTACTATGTAATTTAGATACTTTACCAAAAGAAATTGTTACAGCTGTAAGAAATAACGGTGGTGGTCATTATTGTCATAGTCTTTTTTGGGAAGTAATGAGCCCACGAGGTGGCGATGAGCCTAATGGAGATGTTGCAAAAGTAATCGATTATTATTTCAATACCTTTGACAACTTAAAAGATCAACTGTCCAAAGCAGCAATTAGCCGTTTTGGAAGTGGATATGGATGGCTTGTCCTTGATGGTAAAGAACTTGCTGTTATGAGTACACCCAATCAAGATACACCTTTGCAAGAAGGTAAGATTCCATTACTCGTCATCGATGTATGGGAACATGCCTATTATTTAAAGTATCAAAATCGGCGTCCAGAATTTGTTACCAACTGGTGGCATACAGTGAACTGGGACCGGGTAAATGAAAAGTATTTACAAGCAATTCAATCACAAAAACATTAGTCGTGCGTATAAGGTAAGTTTGGTAATGTAAAATTAGTATTGTCGAAATCCTCCAGAATCCCCCGGATTGCCACCGGGGGATTTATGATTATTTCATCGCACGTATGTAATAACATAATACTTTTGCTATTTCTACCTTCAACTCTCGGAACGGGAATCCTAATTCATTAGCTTTTCCATTATATAATGTGCAATTAATCACTTCATTATAAGGCGCTACATGATCCCCTACTTCTTGCAGGAGTGCTTTTATTCCCGTATTTTCTTCTATGAAATGAATAATTCCTCCAGTAGAAACTACCCCGTGACTACAAGCATTAATTGGTCCTTCTATGCTTTCTGTCCCGCACCAAGCTAAAAACTGCCCTGCTTCTTCTTCATGTATAAACGACAACTCTCCATCCAAATGATTCACGGCGACAGGTTCTTGCCTCACAATATGTTCAACGTAAAATTGTAACCTTTTCGTATAATCGTTTTCTCCAATAACAACCGGAAAACGAACTGCCACAACTGGGAATGTCGCTTTTTGGAATAAAACTGCTTCGGCTAATCTCTTTCCTTCACTATAACTGAAGTCATTTCTATCTCCATACGCGATTTCATACTCGTACGGATTGAAGTCCTCTTCTGATAAGTTTAGTGCAGGTTCATAGACTGCCATTGAAGATGTCATAATATATTTCTTTGTTTTACCTTCCAAAACTTCACATATTATATTCGCTGCATTCGAGCTATAGCATAAATTATCGTATACGATATCATAACTTTTATCTTTTAGATGCTCTGTTAATTGCTCTTCATCTTCTCTATCTACAATAAGTCTTTTTACTGCACTTCCAAAAGAATCTTCCGTAATTCCTCTCGTCGCAATCGTTACATCGTGTCCATCTTGCAAAAGCGCTTCTACTAAATGTTTACCAAAAAATCTAGTTCCCCCTAGCACCAATACTTTTTTCAACTTCATCATCCCCATTTTGATAAATTGTAAAATACTACCTCTCTATTATAAATGCTAACATATAAAAAGCATGGAATTAGTGTAACGATTCCATGCTTTTCTACAGAAAATATATTAACGTACTCGATATTTATAAATACAATAACAGAAGTATAAAATAGAAATTACGGATACATAAACCCATAGTTCATATACGAATCCCTCTCCCCATACTCCCATAAAATAAAAGAGTGAAGGCAACGTCAATGTTACCCATGATTGTACGAAAGCAATCCTTCCAAGATATTGATTGATATTCTTTTTTTGTGTATTTAATACAAAGAATAAATACCAAAGTAATGCCCACATAAACCACGTTAACGCATTCACAACATCATGGAATTGAACAAATGAAACAACCATATAGAATAAGGCAATAATTGCTACCCAAATACAAAACCATCCTAGACCGCTACTATCCATTCCCTTTATAAAGGTAACACCTACATATAAATAGGTTAATCCAAATAAGAAAGTAGCTGCATATGAATACACTGTCCAATTGCTTTGGTCAGAAATCATGATCAGATAGAACGGAATAATAATTTGTAATGCTCCTACAAATAAATTAAAAACACCCGCACCTTTCATCTCTGCTTTTCCTAATATAACAAGACTATTTAAAAATAAAGCTGCACCCGAAAGTAATAATCCTACGTAACCCATATATCCTCATGTGAAAACCTTACATTTTCACACTGTCCCTCCCCATCTTGTAAAAATTATATTATTCCTTATTCTCCTTCTTACTTACAACTACATACAAAGTTTTTTCGAATATAAGTCAGACTTCCTACCTTAAAAAACGATAAAAAAATCCCTTCGATACATGTCATACAGTAATCATGCCCATCGAAATGTATCACATAATAAAAACGCTTTCAATAATACGTAATTCAATCAAAAAGCTAATGATTATTTGATTATAAACGCACTTTACCAATGATACAAGTATTGGAATATTATTCAATATTACATTTTTTATTTCTATAAAAAATTAATAGAATGATACATTTTCCCTATTTCATTCTATCAATAATCTGCATAGAATATTGTACAATCATATTGAATTAGAAAGGTCTGATATTTATGCCTCTTCATTATCCACATCAAGCTGATATTCATTCAACAGGTGTATTAACAAGAGAGCCTGCAACAGTTTCAGCAGTAATAAACATAGTAAATTTAGATGCATATTATGCACACTATATAAATATAGAGGTTTGGGATTGGTCTAACTATTCTAGTCCTGTAAAATTACCTGTACTCATTGGTGAAGATACAGTTGTAGAATTTCCATACCCTTTACAAGGCAACAATCTAGCAGTATTTTATGCCAATTTAGATGAAGCTATTAATTTGTATGAAATTCGTATTTCTTATCCTACTCACTCCAATATTATTGCAAATTGTTTCGGACGAAGCGTACCGCCTTATACAAGCCAAGAAGGTAATACGGTGTATCATAAACAACTTGTTCGCATTCATTAATAGTTCTTTCCAGTATCTAAAATTGATATAGAACAACTTGCTGTTCAAACGCCATGATCAGTAATATGTTCTCTTTCCCAAAGTGAACATATTACTGATCTCAAGCAACATGATAAAGATTACAATTTATTGTATACATAAAAGAATAAGAGAATACTTTACTAACTATCTTAAATCATTTGATATCCATTTTTATTATTTACTTGCCATCTCCAAGAATCTACACACATCTCTTCTAACCCATATTCCGCTTCCCATCCTAATTCTCGTTTCGCTTTAGATACATCAGCAAAACAGATTGCTACATCACCAGGACGACGCCCTATCACTTTATAAGGTATTTTTTTACCCGAAACCTTCTCAAAAGCCTTTACCATCTCCAATACACTATACCCTTTACCTGTGCCAAGATTATACGCTTCGATTCCTTTCGTCTTAAGTACTTTCTCAAGTGCCTTTACATGTCCTTTTGCAAGGTCAACAACGTGAATATAATCACGGACACCCGTCCCATCTTTCGTTGGATAATCGTTTCCGAATATATTTAGCTCCTTTAACTTACCTACCGCTACTTGCGTTACATATGGCATTAAATTATTCGGAATCCCATTTGGATCTTCTCCAATACGGCCACTTTGATGTGCTCCAAATGGATTAAAATAACGAAGTAACGCAATACTCCACTCATCATCAGCTTTTGCTACATCACGCATAATTTGCTCAATCATTAATTTTGTTTGCCCATACGGATTTGTCACACTCAGTGGAAATTCTTCTGTAATTGGTGATGTTTTTGGAATTCCATATACAGTTGCAGATGAACTAAAAATAAAATTTTTAACATTATGTTTCTGCATCACATCACATAGTACGATCGTACTTATTATATTATTATAATAATATGTAATTGGGATTATAGTAGATTCCCCCACTGCTTTAAACCCAGCAAAATGTATAACCGCTTCAATGTTATTTTCCAAAAAAATCTCATTCATTTTTTCACGATTTAAAACACTTTCTTTATAAAATTCAAATTGTTTTCCTGTTATTTCTTTTACTCGGTTTAAGGACTCGATTGAACTATTTGAAAGATTATCTACGACTATAATTTTATAATTACTATTTAATAATTCTATACATGTATGACTACCAATATATCCTGCTCCACCCGTTATAAGTATCGCCATATATATAGTCCCCCACTAATTATTAATTATAAAATTTTATAACCTCAATACAAATCTATCCTATCATAAAAAACTGATAATTCTAAAAAATTATTTTTAATTATTATTTATATAAAAAAGAGCCACATAACCTTTACGTTATGCAACTCTTCAACATACATATGTGTCTATATCTTTTTTTATTAA
The DNA here is from genome assembly GCF_921008455.1 of Bacillus basilensis. Lineage (NCBI taxonomy): Bacteria > Bacillati > Bacillota > Bacilli > Caryophanales > Bacillaceae > Bacillus > Bacillus basilensis. The sequence goes on from NZ_CAKLBZ010000001.1 coordinate 5,441,516, forward strand.
TCAAGAAAAATAAAATTTGCTCAGAAATTTCATACTGTTAAATTACGTAACAATATACACTTAAAAAGTGGGCAAGGCTTCCCAATAACACGAACACGTGAAAAATTTCATGATGCCCCATATGGTTAAACTCTAACCATTTTGGCTTTGTTCCATAAATAAATCCACCAATTGTATAAAGAATACCTCCAAGCACTAGGAGCACCATACCACCTGTACTTAAGTTAGCAGCTAACGGCGCAAAGAACAGAACAATTAACCAACCCATTGTAATATAAATTGCTGTTGATAACCATCTTGGACAATTGAACCAAAACATTTTAAAAACAATACCACAAATGGCAGTTGCGTAAACTAAACAAAATAATAATAAACCGTGTGCGGAATGTAATGTAATTAAACAAAATGGTGCATATGTACCTGCGATCAATATAAAAATCATAGAGTGATCAAGCTTCCTAAAGAAATAAATAACACGTTCACTGGCTACAACACTATGATATACAGCTGATGCTGTATACAGAACCATCATTCCGATGCCAAACAAAATAACAGCTGTAATTGCCGCAAAAGATGGCATCTTAATAGAAACTTTTACAAGCATAGCTAGTAATGCAATAAATGATAATACAGCTCCTCCCAAATGGGTAAAAGCATTAACCGGTTCTCTTATATAAGCATTCATATAAACACCCCTCATATAATTACATGTAGTTTTAATAACTATATGTAATTATATACACATTATTATTAGAGGTCAACATTTACAATTCATTTGTTTCGTAATACCATATTTAGAGATAAACTAAACATTATGCTCCACTAAGTCATAAAAGTGAGGGGTTCTACGTGGAAAATATAAATAAATTGCTTGAAACATTACATTTAGAAAAAAATATTACACTGGAAGACATTCCAAATGTCGATTTGTATGTAGACCAGGTTGTCCAACTATTTGAAAACACTTATACGGATACAACAAGAACCGATGATGAAAAGGTATTAACAAAAACAATGATTAACAATTATGCAAAAGGTAAATTGTTTATTCCAATCAAAAATAAAAAATACTCAAAAGAGCATATGATTTTAATCAGTTTAATTTATCAATTAAAAGGGGCTCTTTCCATTAATGACATAAAAAGTTCCTTAGAACATATAAACGAATCCTTATTAAGCGATGGTTCATTCGAATTAAATACACTCTATAAAGATTATCTTACTCTTACCGAAAACAACGTCGAAAGCTTTAAACAAGATATAAATAATCGCGTTTCAGAAGTAAGTGAGATTTCTTCCTTAGAAGATCCAAAACTAGAAAAGTTTCTATTACTAAACTCCTTAGTGAACATGAGTAATATGTATAGACGTTTGGCAGAGAAGTTAGTCGATGATTTAAAAGGATCTTAAACAAAAAACTATCCACCTATTAAAGTGGATAGTTTTTTGTTTACTTATTTGCCTCATGAACTTTCAATTGCTTACCTTTTATCGTTGTATTTCTCATAACCTTTAAAACAAGTGGTCCTTTTCCGTTTAATATTTCAACATAAGAAACATTATCTTGTATTGTAATAATGCCTATATCTTCAGCGGAAACACCTTGAATTTTAGCAATTGTACCGACGAAATCCACCGCTCTAATTTTCTTTTTCTTTCCGCCATTAAAGTACAATTTCATAATTCCTTTATTTATATCCGCATTCTTATCCTTCTTGATCATTGGTTTAGCGTGTATTTTTTCTTCAAATGCAGCTTTCCTTTTTATAACTTCTTCTTTTGAAGGTGCGTGTGCCTTCGGAATTGCAAAACCGATGTACGCCTCAATCTCCTCTAAAAATCGATCTTCATAAGGCGTTATAAATGTAATGGCTTTTCCGCTATTACCAGCTCGTCCTGTTCTTCCTGTACGGTGTACATAGCTTTCTTTCTCTAATGGAATATCATAATTAATAACGTGTGTAATATTATCAATATCAATTCCTCTCGCAGCTACATCCGTTGCTACTAAATAACGGAACTTTCCTTTTCTAAAATCATCCATCACTTCAAAACGATCTTCCTGTACCATACCACCGTGTATTTTGTCACAAGGATAATTAACTCGTTTTAGCTGTCTATATACATGGTCTACGTTTTCTTGTGTACGACAGAAAATAATGCAACTGTCTGGATTTTCAATCATGGTTACATCCTTAAGAAGTGAAAGTTTCTCTTCTTCCCTTACTTCAAAAAGGGTATGTTCAATTTTATCTGTTGTAATCCCAGCCGCTTTAATTTCAATATGAGTTGGTGCATTCATATATGTACGGGATAACCTTTCAACATCTTCCGGTAAGGTTGCTGAAAATAGCATTGTCATTCTTTTTGTAGGTAATTCATCAATAATTGCCTCTACTTGATCGATAAAGCCCATGTTTAGCATTTCATCTGCTTCATCAATCACTAAATATTTTAACCGTTCTAAAGAAAGGGTCCCTTTTTCAATATGATCCAATACACGTCCTGGAGTCCCTACTACTATATGCGTCTTTTGCTTTAACTCTAATTTTTGACGTGCAAATGGGGATTTGCCATAAATTGCAGCAGCTTTAACTCTCTTGAATCGCCCTATATTCGTAATATCTTCTTTCACTTGAACAGCAAGTTCCCTCGTTGGTGTTAAGACTAACGCTTGTGGTTTATTCTCTTCCCACTCTACCATTTCACAAAGTGGTATACCGAACGAAGCCGTTTTTCCACTTCCCGTTTGCGACTTTACAACAAGATCCTTCTTTTGCAATGCAACTGGGATAACCTCCCCTTGTACTTCTGTTGGATGCTCATATCCTAAACCAGTAAGTGCTCGTCTTATCTCTTTACTTAATGCATAATTACTAAAACTTTTTTTACTCATATATTAACCTCATTTGATTTTATATTTAACCTATTATGTTCTTCATACCTCACTTTAGACTATAGTAAGATACTATATTAATCCACTGTTTTTAATTCATTTAAACCTAAATTTATCTAAGTATAATTTTAAAATAGTAAAGGGCAGCCTTAATAATAAGTCTGCCCTATCTATACCATATTCATTTTTTACGGAACTAGTTTTTTCACAACTGGTATTCTTTGCAATACTAACGTAATTACCATACTAAGAACAATTGTAATCGTTACATTAATAGGTATCGCCAATATTGCATGCACACGCTCATTTACCTTAGGGAAAACCATGTACAACAAGTTATTTAATAAGAAGAAGTGAAGAATATAGATTCCAAGGCTTGCTTGATTTATAAAACGGAATAACAATGGTAATTCTCGTTCTGATTTTTGGAATGCATATTTAAAAAATATAAATAATCCAATCGCCATCAGTACGACACCTGGCGCAAAATATCCATACCAAAACTGCTCTAATTGCCCATTTGCTTTTACTGTATAGTAATACGTAATAAAGAATGTACTAATAAATCCTACGAATCCTCCAATGTAAGAAATATTTCTCCATTTTTTCGAAATGTCAAAATTAGATAGATAATAACCAAGTAAGAAATACCCTACATAATTTGTAACGTAAAATAATTCAATATTAAAGTTGATAGGATAATAATATTTAACTAAATTGACTACAACAGACGCGTATAGCCATAAAATTAAAAAGTATTCTATCTCTCTTTTTTTAGCGTTCTTCACAAAGATTTTCAGTAGAGGTGTAATTAAGTATATCCCTACAATCATGTATAAGAACCATAAATGTCCCCCAATGGTATCCGTTAAAAAGTGCTTTATCCCTTGCTTTAAAGATGCCGGAAAATACCCTGCATAGGCCCCATATGCATAAAATATAGCGCTCCAAGCTACAAAAGGTATAATCACTTTACTTGCACGCTTCTGTAAAAATTCCCCGACTGAAATATCCTTTGTCCCCTTTAACAATAAAGCTCCACTAATCATTACAAAAATCGGAACACTTGCACGTGAAATCGATTCAAATAGATTTCCAGCCATCCAGCGTGAAGCATTATTTGCATCTAAAACAGAAACATAACCAGCCGAAACGTGAATTGTAACAACTGCGATTGTCGCTAATACTCGTAACCAATCCATATATACTAGACGCTTCATTAGTACCCCTCCTAAAATTCCCTCTTTAACTTTTATTTTCCAAACATAATTTTACATCAAATAATACTATGTTTAAACACATTTTCATCACATGAACTTACAAAATACGTAGCTAAACTTTAATTTTCAAATATAAACATGAAAACCTTTGACTTATGAGTGAAAATAATGTAAATTATCTTTTGGACGAACATTTTTAAACGAAATGAATAAAATATTCGTATTTTAGGGGTGTAAATGATGGAAAACGTATTCGACTATGAAGATATTCAATTAATTCCTGCAAAATGTATTGTAAATAGCCGCTCTGAATGTGATACAACTGTCACTTTAGGAAAACATAAATTTAAATTACCTGTCGTACCTGCAAATATGCAAACAATTATTGATGAAAGAATTGCAACTTATTTAGCTGAAAATAATTACTTCTATATCATGCACCGTTTCCAACCAGAGGAACGAATTTCATTCATTAGAGATATGCAATCACGTGGATTAATCGCTTCTATTAGCGTTGGTGTAAAAGAGGACGAGTATGAATTCGTACAACAATTAGCTGCTGAGCAACTTACACCTGAATACATCACGATTGATATCGCACACGGACATTCTAATGCTGTGATCAACATGATTCAACATATTAAAAAGCATTTACCAGAAAGCTTCGTTATCGCTGGAAACGTTGGAACTCCAGAAGCGGTAAGAGAATTAGAAAACGCTGGTGCTGACGCAACAAAAGTTGGTATTGGACCTGGTAAAGTTTGTATTACTAAAATTAAAACAGGCTTTGGAACTGGCGGTTGGCAACTAGCTGCACTTCGCTGGTGTGCAAAAGCTGCAAGTAAGCCAATTATCGCTGACGGTGGTATTCGTACACACGGCGACGTAGCTAAATCTATTCGATTTGGGGCGACTATGGTTATGATCGGTTCTCTATTTGCTGGTCACGAAGAGTCTCCAGGGGAAACAATCGAAAAAGACGGCAAACTTTATAAAGAGTACTTCGGTTCAGCTTCTGAATTCCAAAAGGGTGAGAAGAAAAACGTTGAAGGTAAAAAAATGTTCGTTGAGCATAAAGGTTCTTTAGAAGACACTTTAATCGAAATGGAACAAGATCTTCAATCTTCTATCTCTTACGCTGGTGGAACAAAATTAGAATCAATTCGTACTGTAGATTATGTAGTCGTGAAAAACTCTATTTTCAACGGTGATAAAGTATATTAATTTTAAAATTTAACTCGAAGGACAAGTATTTTTATACTTGTCCTTCTTTTCATGTATAAAAATGTTAAATATTTTCATTTTACTGAATTTTCTAGTATCATGTTTTTAGATACTTATAATAAGGGGGATATAATAAATGAAAGATGTAATTGAGAAACGCCATATTCGTGCAGAAGTTCCTACTGAACTAACATGGGACCTCTCTGATTTATTCGAATCTGATAAAGAGTGGGAAACTGCATTACGTGTATTAACAAATGATATAAAAAAACTTGATGCGTTTAAAGGGCAATTACACACTAGCCCCACTACCTTATTACATTGCCTACTTTTAGAAGAAGAGCTTTTAATGAAGTTAACAAAACTATACTCCTATGCAAATTTAAAAGAATCTGCTGATCGTACAAATCCAGTTATTCAAGCGAACTCTTCCAAAATTGCTGCTTTATGGACGAAAGTACATACTGCACTTTCCTTTATTCACAATGAAATCCTTTCATTCGATGAAGGCACAATTGAAAAATATATAACTGAAGAAACAAAACTTGAACCTTTCCGTAAATCATTACTAGACATACTACAAAAAAGGCCGCACACGCTCTCTCCCGAAACAGAAGAAATTCTTGCTGCGCTTGGTGAAGTACATAGTTCTCCATACAAAATTTACGGTATGACTAAATTAGCCGATATGGATTTTACCTCCATACAAGACGAACAAGGAAAGGAACTCCCTGTCTCATTTGCATTATTTGAGAGCAAATATGAGTTTTCTCCAAGCGTAGACATACGTAGAAAAGCATACTCATCATTTGTTTCCACCTTGAAACGATATAAAAATACAGTGGCAACAACATATGCGACTGAAGTAAAAAAACAAGTAACACTTTCTCGTTTACGCAAATTTGAATCTGTTACTCATATGCTTTTAGAACCACAAAAAGTCCCACTTGAAATGTATAACAATCAACTTGATATTATTTATAAAGAATTAGCGCCTCATATGCGCCGTTTTGCAGATTTAAAAAAGAGAGTATTAGGACTCGATCAAATGCTGTTCTGCGACTTACATGCACCTTTAGATCCCGAATTTAATCCGGCAATTACTTACGAAGAAGCTGGAAAACTTATTCAAGACTCTTTACGAGTACTCGGCGATGAATATAGTTCCATTATCGAAAAAGGATTCAAAGAAAGATGGGTCGATCTTGCAGATAACGTAGGCAAATCAACTGGAGCATTTTGTTCAAGCCCATATGGTTCTCATCCATACATTTTAATTACATGGCAAAATACGATGCGTGGATGCTTCACATTAGCCCATGAATTTGGGCATGCTGGTCATTTTTATTTAGCAAATAAAAACCAGCGTATTATGAATGTACGTCCATCCATGTACTTTGTTGAAGCACCCTCTACAATGAATGAATTATTATTAGCCCAGCATTTATTAGCGACTACTGACGATAAGAGAATGCACAGATGGGTGATTCTGCAACTACTCGGCACATATTATCATAACTTTGTTACTCACTTACTTGAGGGAGAATACCAAAGAAGAGTGTACACTCTAGCAGAAGAAGGAGAAGCACTTACAGCCACAACTTTAACTGAAATAAAAACAAATGTACTTTCGACATTCTGGGGTGATTCTGTAGAAATTGATGAAGGTGCTGGCTTAACTTGGATGCGTCAACCTCATTATTATATGGGCTTATACTCTTACACCTATTCCGCAGGCCTCACTGCATCTACTGCGGTAGCTCAAATGATTAAAGAGGAAGGGCAACCTGCCGTTGATCGTTGGTTAGATGTACTTCGCGCTGGTGGTACGATGAAACCACTTGAATTAATGAAACACGCCGGAGTAGATATGTCAAAACCAGATGCAATCCGTAAAGCTGTTTCTTACGTCGGTTCCTTAATCGATCAATTAGAGCGCTCTTATCAAGAATAAAAAAATAAGCCCTCGCTTTATGAGGGCTTATTTCATATTTACTTTCCAAATCTTTTACGGTATCCACATTTCCTACATAGTTCTTCGACTGCAACCCTGTTCGAAAATCCATCGACAATGTTTGTCGCTCTCTCACCTTCTATAATGTTAGAAAATGAATCATTATTAATATTCCCAAGGTTAATAATCCCTTCACCATCTAAACAACAAGGAATAACCGTTCCGTTCGCTAAAATACCAGCTTGATTTCGAAGACCATGACAGAATCCTTTTCCATCATCCTCTTCTTCGTGCAATGCTGGCCACTGGAATTCATAGTCTTGATTAATGAAGACACGTTCCGCAATTTTTATACCTTTTCCTGGTGTAAGCTTCTCTTCAATTTGATAAGATAAATCAAACTCATTTTCAATGATGGATAATAACTCTCTATTTTTCTGGATTTCAGCATTTGTTTTATTATCCTGCGTTAAATTCCATAAACGTAGTGAAACAATTAAATCCGATTGACTTGTCGCTTCTCTAATGAAGGAAAGTATACTTCTTACATAGCCCTCTTTATCCTGTGAACCTGGGTGTCCATCAAAACTATGCAATGAAAAATTCATTTGTCTTAGAGCAGGTTTATTTAACAGTCTATGCCTTCTCTTATTAATTAACGTTCCGTTCGTTGTAATATTAACTTTAAACCCTTTTTCATGGCTTAAATCTAACAATTGATCTATTTTCGGATGTAGCAACGGCTCACCCTTCACGTGCAAATAAATGTAGTCTGTGTGAGGTTTAATTTGGTCTAATCTTTTAGCAAAATCCTCCACAGAAATGAATTGCTTCTGCCTTTCCGTCGGCGGACAAAAGCTACACGCAAGATTACATACACTCGTAATCTCCAAGTAAAATTTCTTAAACTTCTTCACCTTTAACTCCTCACTTCTATGACTACTTATACTTTTTCCTCTTCATATTACAGCACACTTTTTTAGAAATAGAAACATACTTATTTTAGGAAATCTATATACCACCTATTAATGTGTAAAAGACCATCGGTGATTTTTGTCCAATGGCCTTTTTTACTCTTTTTATATACAAAAAGTAATTTTACTTATGATACGGTTCACCGTATATCATTAAAGCACAAAATTGATTTTGAATATAAGATATATATCAACATAGAAAGCATGGGACAGTAATCCCATGCTTTAACGATATTTTTCATTACATTCATAATGATAATCTGTGTAAATTTTATGATATACCTTGCAGATTGCAAACCTTTAAAACATCATTTTAATTATGTTTTAAGGTATGGATTACGTCAAGAGCACTAAATGGTTTTTATCTTTTCCCATATAAAAGACTTGTGCTGACTTATGATAAGATTCACTGAATATTATTCAAGAACACAGTTAATTATCATTATACAATATATATTCATTTGAAGTTTTCTAACAGATAATTAACCTATTGTATATTCCTTACTGTAAAGCTTTATTTAACCTTAGAGTTTTAATACCACCTATACACCTTAGTTACTTAGTTTTACAGTTATCTATCCTATCTATACCTTAACTTCTTAACTTTACACCTTAATTACTTAACTTTACAGTTATCTATCCTATCTATACCTTAATTGCCTAACTCTACAGTTATCTATCCTATCTACACCTTAGTTACCTAACTCTACAGTTAATTACCTTGTTTATACCTTAATTACTTAACTTTACAGTTAATTACCTTGTTTATACCTTAATCACTTAACTTTACAGTTAATTACCTTGTTTATACCTTAACTTCTTAACTCTACAGTTATCTATCCTATCTACACCTTAGTTACCTAACTCTACAGTTAATTACCTTGTTTATACCTTAATTACTTAACTTTACAGTTAATTACCTTGTTTATACCTTAATCACTTAACTTTACAGTTAATTACCTTGTTTATACCTTAACTTCTTAACTCTACAGTTATCTATCCTATCTACACCTTAGTTACCTAACTCTACAGTTATCTATCCTATCTACACCTTAGTTACCTAACTCTACAGTTATCTATCCTATCTACACCTTAGTTACCTAACTCTACAGTTATCTATCCTATCTACACCTTAGTTACCTAACTCTACAGTTATCTATCCTATCTACACCTTAGTTACCTAACTCTACAGTTATCTATCCTATCTACACCTTAGTTACCTAACTCTACAGTTATCTATCCTATCTACACCTTAGTTACCTAACTCTACAGTTATCTATCCTATCTACACCTTAGTTACCTAACTCTACAGTTATCTATCCTATCTACACCTTAGTTACCTAACTCTACAGTTATCTATCCTATCTACACCTTAGTTACCTAACTCTACAGTTATCTATCCTATCTACACCTTAGTTACCTAACTCTACAGTTATCTATCCTATCTACACCTTAGTTACCTAACTCTACAGTTATCTATCCTATCTACACCTTAGTTACCTAACTCTACAGTTATCTATCCTATCTACACCTTAGTTACCTAACTCTACAGTTATCTATCCTATCTACACCTTAGTTACCTAACTCTACAGTTATCTATCCTATCTACACCTTAGTTACCTAACTCTACAGTTATCTATCCTATCTACACCTTAGTTACCTAACTCTACAGTTATCTATCCTATCTACACCTTAGTTACCTAACTCTACAGTTATCTATCCTATCTACACCTTAGTTACCTAACTCTACAGTTATCTATCCTATCTACACCTTAGTTACCTAACTCTACAGTTATCTATCCTATCTACACCTTAGTTACCTAACTCTACAGTTAATTACCTTGTTTATACCCTAATTACTTAACTTTATAGTTAATTACCTTATCTGCACCTTAGCTTCTTAACTTTACAGTTATCTATCCTAACTACTATTTTGTTATATGTAACTTTTATTGAAACAATAAAAGACCTCCTAATTGGAGGTCTTTCTTTAATCATCACTTAACATTTCATAATACTGATTGGGATCATTAACAGAGGTAGATACCCTTCTAAGAAAGCCTTTATCAACTAGAGAATCTAGAACTTTTTTGGCTGGTTGTCTAGTGATATTCAAACTCTCAGCCAACTCCATAGTTTTTACTTTTCCCTTATTATAAATAATCTCGAGTGCTGTTTTTTCTGCATGCCCTAGTTCATCCCATTTACCACTTATATTTGAATCAATTCTCTCATGTCTTCTTATTCTCCTCATTACTATATTATTTTTTAAAACCAACTTTACTGATTGCTGTGTTTCAATGAAGAGAGGATCTTCTAAGAAAAACATATTCATTTCTTCAAATATCCTTTTTACACCCTCGCCTAATTCTCTAACCCATCCTATTTCAGTTAATGCTCTTGCAATTTTAGGATTTCTTGAATATCTTACTTCTTTTATATTTTTAACACTTACTATATTAGGCAGTTTTCCTGGGCTAATTATTTCTAATCTATCATCATACATTATTATTTTTATATCATCACCATGAATGTTGTATGCTCTATGTGTAACAGCGTTAACAATTCCTTCTTGCCATGCAAAAATAGGGTATTCGGGAACAGAATGAAACTTCCCCGTTGGACGATCTAATGCAGTAAATTCGCGAAGCTGACTCTGTACAATTAATTTAACTTTTTCAATCAATGTTGGAATTGGATCATCAAATGTTTCTTGTTTTATTATATTCATTCTGGTACCTGTTTCAGCACTTTTACCTTCATACCTTATAAATCTAACCTTTGCACCTGGTATAAATGCTGTAGGATATTTACAAAACATTAATACCCCTGCAACAGTGTACTTAAATCCTTCAGGAGTTCTTTTAGCAAAGCCCCTTGCAAAAAGTAACCTGTTTAAATCTTCTCCATTAAAGTTTACAACACTCTTATATTCATTTATCAGATCAATATCTAAATCATCAAAAGTACAATCTTCAATGATAGAATCCTCATATAATCTTGTTCCTTTATCATATTCTAAATTTGTTCTTTGCTCATGATTTAATTTTATTGTCTCATCACCAACCCTTAGGTAGGCAGTATCAGATGTTGTTGTATGTAGCTGATTCACACTAGATTCTATTTCAATAATTAATAATCTATCCTCATTACCATTTTCCTTAACAACATTTAGAAATTGATGTTGAATCTTTATGGAAGGAATACATTTATCGAAGGCACATTGGATAAAATCATTAATTTTTTGATTACCTTGTGCATCTATCCCTTCAATTTTCCTATTATCAATTCCAATTGCAATTGTGCCACCATCAGCATTAGCAAATCCAACAATCGCTTCAGAAAGTTTCGTCAATGGTATCCTTGCTGATTTTCTGTCAAAATATTGGCCTTCCGGCATTGTTAATAATTCTTCAACAGAGTACACATAATTACCCCCTTCCACAACTGTATCGTTTATTTACTCATTTTGGTCAAAATTCAGTATATACATACACTTATCTAAATTATATGCGATTTCCTTCTTTTAAATCAAATATTTAATTTTATCACATGTACTAATTTTTCAAAAGAAAATTTCACTTTCAATACAAACGATTCTATACACAGAAATATCAATGTCCTATTCATTTCTCCTTTTTTTTATCTCTCGATATAATGTAGCCTTTGATACCCCCGTCATTTCTTCAATTTCCTTAACTGTATACTGCTTTATATTATATAACTTTAAAGCTTTTTCTACTTGCTTGTTGTCCTTCTTTGGTCGACCACCTTTGCGTCCTCTCAGTCTTGCACTCTCTAGCCCTGCTCTCGTCCGCTCTGATATTAAATCCCGTTCCATTTCAGCTAGCACAGCCAACATTTTAAACATCGCCTTACCGACTGCTGTAGTCGTATCTATGCTATCTTTAATACTTACTAACTCGATTTCTCTCTCTTCTAATTTTTCAGATAATTCAATCAACTTCTTTGTAGACCTTCCTAAACGATCTAGCTTGTACACTACAAGTATGTCTCCCTTTCTAGCATAATGAAGCAACATTTGTAACTCTGGTCTTTCATCCTTCATTCCACTCAACTTTTCTTGGTAAATCATCTTACAACCGACTTCTTTAAGGGCATCTAATTGAAGGTCAAGAGATTGATCATTAGTCGAAACACGAGCATAGCCTATCAACATATCTATCACCATCCAGTAACTAATATACTTATATTGTATCAAAAACGATCGTTAAGGTTAATAAAGGTACATTGTTTTTGATACGATTTTTGATACTCATATTTAGCTATAATTATATATTTTCTATGATATTTTCAACTGGTATCATAAACATTCGTTTTTGATACACAAAGAGACTAAGTGATTTAACAAACATTATTTTTTATTCAAAGTGCGGGAACGTGTGTGCTCATACACTATTCATCATAAGGATCAATCAAAAAGGTGATAAAAGCCCCCCACATTTTCCTTTTGTTTTAATCCGTGGATGATAAGAATTTATTACTATAACCTCTAATAGGAAACTAATGATACTCCTTTTACGAATATCTACTCATAAAAAGAACAGGATACGTTACCCTGTTCTACATAAAAAACTATTTCTACCCACATTCTTACTATAAATAGTCATTATCCCTATTCTTTCTGTTCTTCTTGATATATAGTAACGGTTTCATCTATTTTTTCTAACGCCTTATTAAAATAAGCTAAACCTTCTATATAATAGTTAAAATTTTTATTTTGTAGAAAAAGCTTCGTTTTATTTTTAAATTTTATTAACTCTTGTATACTGAAAAAAAAACGCATCCCGAGTTTTTGAATATTTTATAGTACCCGATAAATCATTCATATTATTTTCAATACATGTGTAAATATCTTCAACCTTTATAAGTCCTTCTTCCAATTTTTTTAGGTCTATTGTTTGTTTATCTAAATTGTTAGATTCAGCAACTTTCTCTTTTACTTCCTTAAATAATGGTACAGACATATTTAGTCCCTTTACCTTATCAAAATATTATTAGGCTTCTTCAAGAAATTAACGTGAATGAGCAGAGGAAATATTCAAGTTCATTGAAAAACTAATAGAGTAGAAAAAATTATAATTCTTCATTCTTAAAATGGAATATTAATTTACAAATCGCACGGCAATTTACACTGAAAAACTTCTCAATTGACAGGATTTTCAGTGAAATCACACGTAATATATTTTTAACATGAGTAGAAACACTGTATACAAAACCCTTCCTAAATACACTTTCCAAATTCAACAATATATGAAAAGTCCTCAGTCATTAAGAGGACTTTTTCGTTTGAATAATAATTAATGTTTATACGTGAAGTTATGTTAATTAAGGGGATAATCCTACTTTTCACAAGTGGCATATTTTTAATGAATGTACGTGGCTATTTCATTATTTTCTTATGTTTTGATTAATTATATTTATAAAATTGTACTTTTATTCAATATTATGTTCCAAAGTGTTATAGTCAATTGTTAAATTAGATAGTTGATTCAATTGGGAAATATCTGTTTCTTCAATCCATTTTTTTCTAACATAAAAGGTTGAGCCATATATTTCTTTAGCTTTTGCTTCACCTATGAAGTTATTAATGGCATTAAAGCCAATTACTGATTCAACCCTATTTAGCTTTTGTTGTGATAACCACCCATAAGAGACACTCATATTTTCTAATTCTGATTCAATGAATGAAATTGCATTCATTGTACTTTCAGTGATTCTCTTGAAAAATTTAACTGTTAAAACATTTATTACTTTTCTATCTTGGCATAAATTTTGTATAGTCTTGATTGACGGATTAATCTCCATTCTTAATAAACCTTCCGCTCTTCTAATAATATCTTCTGTTTGTTTTGTCACCTTACATTCTTTCTGTTTATCATAAAACATAATTCTACTACTTTTATTTTTATAAATTACCGTTTCACTTTGATTAATGCAGTATGTACTTTTATAAGGTAGCTTCTTCTTCCCTAAGCATTTTATGTAATCGTTTACTTTATTTCCTACGTTAAAGTTCCAACAAACGTCAACTCTTAATACAGTCCATTTTGACCTTTCTACAATAATTCCCAGTAATTCCTTTATCCTCTGTTCAAGTTTTTCCCAAAACATATTTATGTCATTTTTATTAATTACACTTACATTTTCTCCATATAAAAATTTTGGAATAGATAGCTGAATAATTAAGTTTTTAGTATTGGAATAATAAACTATGTATGGAATATCTTCTTGTCCAAACATATATCGGTCATTCAATGCACCTGTTTCCCTATCGTAATATGTTGTTATTTTTACATTTTCTATAGTTTCAAATAAATCTTTTTCAATATGTATATTATCCAACTTCATTTTTACTGTATCAAACATATTAAAAATCTCCTTTCTATAATTCAATAATAATTTCTGTATGTTATAAGAAACACATGCTACTTATGCTACTTCAATTTCTCTCATTGACTCTTCTTTTGGTTCACTTTTTACTGAATCATTTTTAGGAATACAATCTAAAACTATCATTGAAAGCTTATCTAAAAACAATTCAAACTGCTGTTCTTTTATTTTATTCATATTACATCCCTCCTCTTTCAAGTAGCTTAGAAATGTATTGTAGCATTTAAGTAGCATATTGTCAACTTTATATGCTACTAACAATTGACTTAATGCTACTTTAATGCTACAATAAAAATAAATAACACAAAGGGAGTGTAAAAATTGAATAAATCAAGTTTTGGAGAAGAATTAAAGACCTTAAGAAAACGTGTGGGCATGCCATCTAAGGTATTATCACAAAAGGTAGGAAAAGCTGTTACATACGTCTCACAATTAGAAAGAGAATTAATAAAAAATCCATCTTATACAACTTGTCTACAAATATTATTAGAGCTTGGTCTTATCAAGGAAGATGCTGAAAAAATGCTCAGTTATTATGGGATACAGTCAAAAGAGGAAAAACAGGCTGAATTGGAATTGGCAGTAAAACTGGATGAAGAACTGTCATGGAAAATTAACTCTGGATATTACAGTAAGAAATTAGAACAAATTGAAAGAAAAAGGCACTTATTTTTACAATTGATTGATAAGCAATTAGAGACACTTGGACTCTTTGACAACTCAAAAGCAGACATTATTCTTAATAACCTTATTGAGCTACTGAAAAGTGAAGAAAAAGCTGAATTACTTTTTGAGTTTTTCGGAAATGATTTTTCAAAATTGGATTATGAAGAAGTACAATTAATAATTTTAAAAGCAAATAAAGAATACAAAAAAACAATGGCAGAAAAATTCATTAATTCTTTAAAGGAGGAGTAATACATATGAAAACAAAAGTAGCATTATATGTACGAGTTTCTACGGAAGACCAAGCTGAAAACGGTTATTCCATTGAAGCACAACTTAATACTTTAAGAAATCATTGTGAAATGTTAGGGAAAACAATCGTTGAAGAATATATTGATAAAGGTATTAGTGGGAAATCAATTGATGGAAGAAATGGACTAAAAAGACTATTAGAGGCAACCACAAAGGGGAAATTTAACGAAGTTATTGTTTGGAAAATATCACGATTAGCACGAAATACAATTGACTTATTAAAGATTGTTGAAGAATTACATAAAAATAATGTTATATTTCGCTCTTATAGCGAAAGTTTTGAAACAGAAACCCCAATGGGGAAATTTGCTTTACAAATGATGGGGGCAGTTGCCGAGCTTGAAAGAAACACAATTGTAGACAATGTAAAATTAGGGATGACCCAAAGAGCCAAAGAGGGAAAGTGGAATGGGGGCAGTATGCTAGGCTACGCTTCTAAAGATAAAGAGTTGATAATTGTTGAAGATGAAGCAAACCTTGTTAGATATATCTTTGATTTATATATTAGTGGCAAAGGTTATAAGGCAATTGCAAATAAATTAAATCACGAGGGCTACAAAACAAAACGCAATAAGGAATTTTCAATAAACTCTGTAAGAACAATTATTACTAACCCCTGTTACGCTGGATTTATCCGATTTAATCAAGTTGAAAATTGGAACGAAAAGAGAAGAAAAGGAACAAATAAAACTCCTGTCATTGTTAAAGGTGAACATAAACCCATTATTAGCGAGGATATTTGGGGAAAATCCCAAATAATTTTAAAACAAAAATCACATAAACCTGCTAAAACATTTACTGGTACTTTCCCATTAACAACATTGTTACGATGTCCAATTTGTGGACAGGGAATGATAGGACACAAATCAAAGAAAAACAAGAATGGGAATGAATACATTCGTTATTATCAATGTGGGAATTTTCATTATAAGGGTAGCAGTGTATGTAAATCGCATTTAGTAAATGCTAATATTGCCGAAGAATATGTTTTTAAAAAAATTGAAGAACTAACATCTAAACCTTCTGTATTAAAAAAAATTGTAGAAAGGGTTAATATGGAAATCAGAACTCATAAACAGCCGATTCAAGACAACCTAAATTACATAACCAAATCAATACGTGATAATGAAAAGAGCATTCAAAAATTAATGACTATCATTGAAACACAAGATAATTTCCCACAATTAATATTGAAAAGAATTGAAGAACTAGAAATTGAACAAAATGAGCTAATAGAAAAGAAGAAATATTTGGAGTTTGAATTGAATAAACCTACTGTTAAAGAAATTTCCTTTGAGCAAGTATCTAATGTTTTAAGTGCATTTTCTAAAATATTACCTACTCTGCCCCCAGAACAACAAAAGGATTTCCTACACTCCATTATAAATAAGATTACTGTTAATAAAGGTAATTCCCCTAGTAAAAGAAACATCAAAGATATTGAATTATTCTTTGATGTTTCTTCTTCACCTAACTATGTGCTTACTTATGATACGGTTCCCCACGATTAATACGAAATGCTCTATACACTTGCTCAAGCAACACTAATCGCATTAATTGATGTGGTAACGTCATCTTTGAAAAGGAAAGTGACTCGTTTGAACGCTTCATTACTTCTGAACTTAGTCCAAGTGATCCACCAATTACAAACGCAATTTTACTCTTTCCATATGTAGCAAGACGATCTAAACTTACTGCAAATTCTTCTGATGACTTTTGTTTTCCTTCTATCGCTAACGTAATTACGTGCGTATCATCAGAAATTTTATCCAGTATACGTATACCTTCTTTTTCTTTTACAATTAACATTTCTGCTTCACTTAAATTTTCTGGTGCCTTTTCATCTGGTAATTCAATTACTTCTACTTTTGCGTATGCAGATAATCTTTTTAAGTATTCTGCTATACCTTGTTTTAAATATTTTTCTTTTAATTTCCCAATTGAAATAATAGAGATATTCACACTTATTCCCCACCTTACAAACATGTTATCCACATAACTTATCCACATATCCACAATTGTTACCCACATATTGTGTGAGAATCTGTGTTCGATACAACATATGTCGCCTCATTTTGACAAAATTCACATGCTTTTTTCTCTTTTTCTGAGTTATCCACATTGTTAATAACCGGTGCAACTTCACACTCATCCACAATGATATCTAAAGCTAATTCAACATGTTCTAAACAACAAGGTAAATTCATATTCTTCACCTCACTTTTCTACAATAGAAAACAGGAGGTAGGCCCTCCTGTTTTTAATACTTTTGAATGCCTAGTTTAACGGTTGTTGTTGCTCGTTTTGTACCACGATAAAACGTAAGAGTCATTTTATCATTAATTTTTTTATCATATAAGGCCGTACGGAATCCGATAATATCGCGAACCGGTTTTCCATCTACTGCTACAATTACATCGTGTTCTCTTAAACCAGCATCTGCACCTGGCGAAGGACTTTTCACATCTAAAATACAAACTCCCTCTGTTACATTGCCTGGTAAATGCAATGTTTTTGACCAATAATAATTTGGAATTTCATTTAATGATCTAAGTTCAATTCCAACATACGGTCTCCTTACTTTTCCGTACTTCTCCAGCTCATTCATAATCGGAACAGCTCTAGTAACAGGAATAGCTAGTCCAATTCCTTCTACTTCTTTTGCTGCAATTTTCATTGAGTTAATACCAATTAATTGACCTGCCGCATTTACAAGTGCACCACCACTATTACCTGGATTAATTGCTGCGTCTGTTTGCAATACTTCTACTTGCCAATCATAATGTCCGTCTTGATCTAAATCTACAGGGACGATACGTTCATTAGCCGAAATAATGCCTTGTGTGACAGTCCCAGAAAATTGCAGCCCGAGCGGATTTCCAATCGCAATGACTGGTTCTCCTCTACGAACAGTGTTAGAATCGCCAATTTCAATTACCTTTTTCACATGCTTTGCATCGATTTCTAGTACAGCCAAATCTGTGACTACATCGGTTCCTAATACTTTTCCTGGAACCTTCTTACCGTCACTTAAACTTACTTCAATACGATTTGCTCCAGCAACAACATGATTATTCGTTACAATATAAGCTTGGCCATCTGTCTTTTTATAAATGACACCCGATCCTGTGCCAGCTTCTGAATCTGCCTCTGAAAAATTATCTCGTTGGATATTAATAACGCCAACAACGGCTTCAGATGCACGATCAACAGCATCCACAAAGCTAATCTGTTTAATTCCTTGAGCTTCGGCCATATTACTTCCACTTGCTTCAGCTTGCGGAAGCGCGCCCCCATCATTTGAAAATAAAGGAGCTCCAAATGCAAATAACGAAGCTCCTACAATTGTTCCTGCTATGCTAGAAATAACAATACCTTTATGCTTCTTTTTCTTTGCACGTTTCATACGATAATTTTCTTCATCAATAAAGGACATATTTGTTCACCCATCTTCCTGAAAACAACTATATTCACCTTTATTGTTTACTAAAATGAAGAATTATACGTATTGAATTTTTGTAGGCATTTTTGGATCTGTATCATGAATTTCGAAGGCTTCTCCCACTCCAAATCCTTTTTCCTCTAATACTTGTGATACTGACATACGCGCTAGTTCTTTCATGTTGTTATCTAAACTTAAATGGGCTAAATAAATATGTTTTGTCTCATCTGTAATTACATCCGCCATCGCTAATGCAGCATCTTCATTACAAACGTGCCCTACATCACTTAAAATACGTCGCTTAATACTCCATGGATAACGCCCCATACGAAGCATTTCCACGTCATGATTACTTTCAAACACGAAAGCATTCGCCCCCTTAATCACACCTTTCATACGGTCACTTACGTATCCCGTATCTGTAATAAGGGCTAACTTTCTATTATTGTTATGAAAGGCATAGAACATCGGCTCTGCCGCATCATGAGAAACCCCAAATGACTCGACCTCAATATCACCGAATGTTTTCACATCCCCAACTGAGAAAATGAACTTTTGCTCAGTTGGGATATTTCCTATTAAGTGTTCCATTGCATTCCATGTTTTCTCATTTGCATAAACAGGTAAATCATATTTACGTGCCAATACACCTAATCCTTTAATATGATCACTATGTTCATGCGTTACAAGAATACCTGATACATCATTTATATTTAGTTCTGCCTGTTTAAATAAAGCCTCTGTTGCTTTACCACTTAAACCTGCATCGACGAGTAATTTTTTTTCATCCGTTCCTACATATAGCATATTCCCTGTACTTCCACTTGCAAGTACGCTAAAATGCAACCCCATTCTTTCTCACTCCAGTATGTTCATCAACCACTTGATTTTCCCTTTCACCTAATTCCATAACTTGTCCTTCAATTGCATTTACAAAGAAGTCCTGCTTCTGCTCCGTTTTTAAATTCCAGGTTGGAGCGAGTACTTGGTTATTAGAAGTAGACGCGGTAAGGGTGGCATAACCAATTTGTGCTTCTTTTACATGTGTATTCCCATGAACTTTATTTTTTAAATACAGGTTTTCTAAAGCCGTTTGGGCCGTAATAATTTCTTGCTGTTTCGTTTTTTCACTTTCGCCCATTTCTTTTAAATCAGTTA
Source organism: Bacillus basilensis (assembly GCF_921008455.1). Classification (NCBI taxonomy): domain Bacteria; kingdom Bacillati; phylum Bacillota; class Bacilli; order Caryophanales; family Bacillaceae; genus Bacillus; species Bacillus basilensis. The sequence continues at coordinate 5,461,776 of NZ_CAKLBZ010000001.1, forward strand.
GCATCGTCTGCGTGTAAGACACAAGTTCATTTTTTTCATTTAATTCCACGACAATCATTGCCTGTTCGTTATAGAAAATAGGCTTATCTTTATATTTTTGGAAGAAGTAAATTTTAGAGTCTTTCATCGCCCCAAACTCATACTTTTGTCCATCCAATACATAGTTCTTCAAAAAATCATTATACTTATCTTTGGATAATGATTTTGTATTTAAAAAGGGCTCTTTTAGCTTACTTTCTATCTTGTACATATTTTGTATATGCGCTGTTTGATTTTTTAAAGACTGTACATCTTCTTCTTTAAATGCCTTGTTTTCTGCTCTAATAAATGACTCTTTTTTCGGTTCTTTAGGGAAATTACCCATAGTAATTTTGTTTGCTTTTAATTCTTGATCTATCTTTGTTTCTGCAATAAGCTCCAATTGATTACTATCTTGCTTTTGAATGAATTGAAAAATGAGAAAGAGGTCCAAAACAAAAAAGGTCACAATAAATATGGTTTTAATCCGATCCCAATCCATTTAGTCCTCCCTCACTCCACTCATATATTTTTTGTTTGCCAGCTTCATCTTCAACAAACTTTACATACCAAATTGGCTGTAGTCGAGCTACTTGCCCATCTAGTGATAATTTGTATCCAATACCAATGTCTTTAATGAATCGTTTATCTACAGCGGCATTATTTTCTAAGGATGCTATCACAACATGCCCTGATGGAAGAGTAACCTTCTGTTCTATACCTTTCGTATTTAAAGACAACAATGGTCTTTCATATTCCATTACCTCTTCTGATCCCCATACTTGCCTCAATTCAGCTAATCCATCTGTATTGAATACGGAATATCCATCTTCATGTAAACGGAATACCGTCTGCCCTTTATTCATATAGTCCAAACGATATGAATCCAGGCTTCCACTGTGACCATTTACAAAATCAAAGCTTTTTTGTAAAAGCATTAAATTATCTGTCGTTTTCTCACTTGAAACAGAAGAATTTTTATACTTTAGCATATGCTGATTGTTTTCAATCTCCATGGACCTAATACCATCTGTAAATATTTCTTTCGATTGCTCGATAATCGGGCTTAAATAACGTGGGTCACTAAAAAGAGCATTCTTAAATGTATCAACTGCTAAATTAGATGAAATATATGTTATATTACTTAATTCTGTCGTTCCATCTGGTAAAAATAGCTTTTTCATATCATTAATTTGATAGTCAAAATAAGGTTTCGCTGATACTATAAATTGATTTTGTGCATTTACAATATCTTTTAAATACACACCACTTAATTTTGCTTCATATATTCTAGAGTTATCACCATCAGAAACGAAACTAATTTTAATTTCCTGGTCCCTACTTCTAGAAGGATCGAGAATAATTCGATTAAAGTGTTTCGGCTTATCTATACTTTTTTCTTTCATACTAAACATAGATTTAACTGCATCAAATGGGATGTTGGTAGGGAAAATAAGTTCAATTTTCCCTTCACCATGCACATAAGAAAGGAAGTCAGCCTTAGCAATCGATATCTCTTTGAAACCATGTAATTCCCCTGCCTCCAAAGGTTTATAGATTGATTCTATATCTCCCTCTCTTTTGCTCCCGTAATGATTTTTATCTTTATGCACGATGATAGAAGTAGGGCGGACAACATCAGCGATTTTAGTTTGAGTAATTCCTTCATTCCCCTGCACAAATTTTGCGTTTTGCATAGACGTGGAATCTGGCACATACGTCCATAAGTTAAAAGTAAGAAATAGGCTAATTACAACTAAATTAATTAAAACTATTGTTTTAACATTTTCCATACTCATTCCCAATCGTCCTCTTCATCCGCTGCCATTGGCAAAGTGAAATAAATCGTTGTCCCTTTTCCTTCCTCACTCTTCGCCCAAATCGAGCCACCATGTGCCTCAATCATTTCTTTCGCAATTGCTAACCCAAGTCCTGTACCACCCATTTGTCTTGAACGTGCTTTATCTACGCGATAAAAACGTTCAAAGATTTTATCGACGTTTTCTTTCGGAATACCCATTCCTTGATCACTTACACTAATCTCTAATAATTCCCCGCGATCACGTAAGCGATATGTTACTGTTCCACCCTCTGGTGAATACTTTAATGCATTCGAAATAATGTTATACAATACTTGCGTAATTTTATCCGTATCCATATCAATAAATCGAGATTTTTTAGAGAAAGATCGTTTGAAACTTACATTTTGCTCTTTAGACATTTCAAAACGATCAATAATGTTATTAAAGAAGTCAGTAAAGTCGACCCATTCTTTCATTAAACGATGTTCTGTACTATCAAGTTTAGATAGTTGCAATAACGCATTTACAAGTCTAATCATTCTTTCTGTTTCTTCTTGTGTAACTGTTAAAAATTGCGGTGCAATATTCGGATCTTGCCACGCACCGTCCGTAAGTGCTTCTAAGTAACTGCGCATTGTTGTTAATGGCGTTCTTAATTCATGAGAAACGTTTGCCACAAACTCACGGCGTTCCCTTTCTATACGCTCCTGCTCAGTTACATCATATAATACGGCAATTAAACCATTCGCTTTCCCTGTCTCTTTTTGAATAACAGAGAAACTTGCGCGTAAAATATATGGCTCATTTCTCGTACTAAAATCTAATAAAACAGAATCAGGCTCTTCGTATAAATGATCGAGCGTAAATTCTTCTTGTATCCCTAATACTTCTAAAACAGATTGATCGAGCGCGGTTTCACGCGAAACATTTAGCATCTTTTCTGCAGGATCATTTAATAAAATAATGTCCCCTTTTCGGTCAGTAGCAATTACCCCATCTGTCATATGTGATAAAACGGATGATAATTTACGTCTTTCACTTTCCGTTGAAGAACGAGCTTGTTGTAATTTTTTTGATAAATTATTGAAAGATAGTGCTAATTGCCCAATTTCATCATGGCTATGCACCTTTACTTTTCTTGAATAGTTCCCTTTTGCCATTTCAATTGCTTGTCTTCGCATATCTGAGATTGGTCTCGTAATTGTTTGAGCTAACAAAATTCCAAGTACAGCTGTTACGAGTAATGCAATAACGGTTCCGGTTGCAAAGATTTGATTAATATCCTTCATCTGTTTATAAACATCTTCCATAGATGCAACAATGTAAATAACACCAAGTGCATCTTTGCCGTTATCAGCTAGAATAGGAGTAAGCATAACTTGTACACGATGACCTGTACGACCATCCTTCTCAATTTTCACTTCTGGCTTTTTTTGTACCAACACCCGCTGAACAGCTATATCAGTTGATGTTCTATTTACCTTGTTTTGCTTTGACTCATCTGAAATAGCAAGCAGCTTTCTATTCGAATCAAATACACTTACCTCTTGGATATCTTTCTTTCGATCAGAGGCAAATTTTCGAATTGAAGTTTTAATCGTTTCATCTGTTGACTCTGTCTCTGCTTTTGTATAACTTTTATTAAACTCTTGTTTCAAGTTATACGATAATAAGTTCGTTTGCTGCGTTAACGAATCTTTAAAACCTTGTACAAGACTCTTTTCTAGCTCTCTTACGAAATATACCCCAATAACTTGCATAGCTATCAATATTAATAGCATATATATGAGTACAAATTTTAAATGAATAGATTGAAAAAAACCGACTTTCTTCATATACTATTCCTGCTCTGGGTCACGCAAGTAATACCCTACCCCACGTCTAGTAACAATTAAAGTAGGATGACTTGGATTATCTTCAATTTTTTCACGTAAACGACGCACTGTTACATCCACTGTACGTACATCCCCGAAATAGTCATAACCCCAAACTGTTTGTAATAAATGTTCGCGTGTCATAACTTGTCCTAAATGTTTTGCTAAATAATGTAGTAACTCAAATTCACGATGTGTAAGTTCAATATTTTCCTCACGTTTTGTTACGCTATACGCATTTGGATTGATAACAATTGGTCCAATAACCATTTCCGTATTTTCTTCTTTTTCCGCAGCACCGCCTTGTTGATGGCGACGTAAGTTAGCCTTCACGCGAGCAAGCAATTCCCTCGTACTAAATGGCTTTGTTACATAATCATCTGCCCCAAGCTCAAGCCCTAATACTTTATCAATTTCAGAATCCTTCGCCGTAAGCATAATAATCGGCATTTCTGAGCTTTTACGTATTTCACGGCAAACCTCTAAGCCATCCTTACCTGGTAACATAATATCTAATAAAACCATATCTGGCTGTTCTTCATTCGCTTTTTCAATCGCCTCATCACCATCATGCGCCATTACAATTTCAAAACCTTCTTTTTCTAGATTGAACTTCAAAATATCCGCAATCGGCTTTTCATCATCAACTACTAAAATTTTCTTTCCCATCATCGTCTATTTCCTCCTTATAAAAATATGGTCAATATCCCTAAACACATTGATGTCTACATAGTATGTCCCTATATGACCGCATCTTTTGCTTAAGTACTTTCTCCTCTATTCTCACAGACTCATGTATGATCCACTTTTACACGGAATCCTATACGATCTATAGAAAAACCTCTAGCTTCAACTGCTAGAGGCTCCTCATTCTATTTTAAAATAACTACTCAATTTTGTAAAATTACACAAATAAAAAGGATATTAAGTGGGCCCACTTAATATCCTGAGAGTGGCTCGGGACGGAATCGAACCGCCGACACGAGGATTTTCAGTCCTCTGCTCTACCGACTGAGCTACCGAGCCAAAACTATATATAAAACCACTAATGGTGGTATAAACAAAAGTGGCGGTCCCGACCGGGGTCGAACCGGCGATCTCCTGCGTGACAGGCAGGCATGTTAACCACTACACCACGGGACCAAAAATAAACATAAAAAAACATGACCCGTACGGGATTCGAACCCGTGTTACCGCCGTGAAAGGGCGGTGTCTTAACCACTTGACCAACGGGCCACGAAAAATAAAATGGTGAGCCATGAAGGACTCGAACCTTCGACCCTCTGATTAAAAGTCAGATGCTCTACCAACTGAGCTAATGGCTCATACTCACCAACGTCATATTTTCGTGACGACAAGATGTATCATAACATGTTTCCTTTTCTTTTTGCAATACTTTTTTTATTTTTTTATAAAAGATAAGAAAAAACTCATGCGGACATGAGTTTTTTCTTGAAAATATCAATTAAGCTTCGTATACGTTACGAACAATATTTGTTTGGTTACGATCTGGTCCAACTGAGAACATAGATAATTGAATTCCTGTTAACTCAGAAACACGTTCTACGTATTTTCGTGCATTTTCAGGAAGCTCATCTAATGATTTTACACCAGTAATATCTTCTGTCCAACCTGGAAGCTCTTCGTATACAGGCTCACATTTCGCTAAAATGTTTAAGTTTGCTGGAACTTCATCGATAACTTTGCCATCGCATTTGTAAGCAACACAAATTTTAAGAGTCGGAATACCTGTTAGAACGTCGATAGAATTTAATGATAGATCTGTTAAACCACTAACACGACGTGCATGTCTTACAACAACACTATCGAACCAACCTACGCGGCGTGGACGACCAGTTGTTGTTCCATACTCACGACCAACTTCACGAATTTGGTGACCAATTTCATCATTAAGCTCAGTAGGGAATGGACCATCACCTACGCGGCTTGTATATGCTTTACATACACCTACAACGCGCGTAACTTTCGCTGGACCAACTCCAGTTCCAACTGTTACACCACCAGCAATTGGGTTAGAAGATGTAACGAATGGATACGTACCGTGGTCAATATCAAGCATAACACCTTGTGCACCTTCAAATAATACACGGTGATTGTTATCTAATGCATCATTTAATACAACAGACGTATCACATACATATTGTGCGATTTGTTGGCCGTACTCGAAGTATTCTTCAAAGATTTCTTCTACACTGAAACCTTCTGTATCGTACATTTTTTCAAACAAACGATTTTTTTGTGCTAAATTGCGCTCAAGCTTCTCTTTAAATGCTTCACGGTCTAAAAGATCAGCCATACGAATACCAATACGAGCAGCTTTATCCATATATGCAGGACCGATACCTTTTTTCGTTGTACCGATTTTGTCATCACCTTTACTTGCTTCTTCTAACTCATCTTGTTTTAAGTGATAAGGTAAAATAACGTGCGCACGGTTACTTACGCGTAAATTATCAGTACTTACACCACGATCGTGTAAGTATTTTAACTCTTCAAGTAATGCTTTCGGATCTACTACTAAGCCGTTTCCGATTACACAAATTTTCTCTTTATAAAAAATACCAGATGGAATTAAGTGTAATTTATATTTAACTCCGCCGAAAACAATTGTATGTCCCGCGTTATTTCCACCTTGATATCTTGCAACTACTTCCGCATGCTCAGAAAGAAAGTCAGTAATTTTACCTTTTCCTTCGTCGCCCCATTGTGTTCCTACAACTACTACTGAAGACATTATTAAAGCACCTCCGCAATTTTCAAACGATCTATTCAAACAATATAATTGTACCAAAACCGAAAAAGAAGTCAACCAAAAAGCGAACATTTTTTTATTAAAAAACATTTTCGTTCGTAAGAATTATATTTTTACATTATGAAAGCCTTATCTTTCCTATAAAAAAAAAGAAACACATCTTATTATAAGAAATGCGTTTCTTTTTTATACTATCTTTATGCAGGCGGTGCATGTCCATCCTCGAAGCGGCGTTCTAAGTTAACGAACTTATTGAACTCTTTAACGAATGCCAGCTCTACTGAACCTACAGGACCGTTACGCTGCTTTGCAATAATAATTTCAATCGTGTTTTTATTTTCCGTTTCTCGGTCATAGTAATCTTCACGATATAAGAAGGCTACAATATCAGCATCCTGCTCGATACTCCCCGATTCACGAATATCAGACATCATCGGACGTTTATCTTGACGAGATTCTACACCACGAGATAACTGTGACAAGGCAATAACAGGCACTTGTAATTCACGCGCAATCCCTTTTAGTGTACGAGAAATTTCAGATACTTCCTGCTGACGGTTTTCTCCTGATTTCCCACTTCCTTGAATAAGCTGTAAGTAGTCAATCAAAACCATCCCAAGACCTTGTTCTTGCTTTAATCTACGACACTTTGCTCGAATCTCATTTACTTTAATCCCTGGTGTATCATCAATATAGATACCAGCATTAGAAAGGCTACCCATCGCCATCGTTAATTTCGCCCAATCATCAGAAGTTAATGAACCGGTACGAAGTCTTTGTGCATCAATATTTCCTTCTGCACAAAGCATACGCATAACAAGCTGATCAGAGCCCATCTCTAGACTGAAAATCGCTACATTTTCATCCGTTTTCGTCGCTACGTTTTGTGCGATATTTAATGAAAATGCGGTTTTCCCTACTGATGGACGTGCCGCTACGATAATTAAATCATTTCGCTGGAACCCTGCCGTCATCTTATCTAATTCAGTAAATCCAGTTGGTATCCCAGTAACTTCACCTTTTTGATTATGCAAAAGTTCGATTTTATCGTAAGCATCTACAAGAACGTCTTTAATATTTTGGAATGCTTTAGCATTCGTTTGATGAGATACTTCTAATATCTTTTTCTCAGCCTCATTTAAAAGGCCATCCACATCATCTTCTCTCTCATACCCATCAGACACGATATGAGTCGCCGTTCGAATCAAGCGACGTAACAGTGCCTTTTCAGCGATGATTCGTGCATAATACTCTACGTTAGCGGCAGTTGGAACAACTTCTGCTAATTCCGCTAAGTAAGAAACCCCACCAACTTCTTCTAGTAATCCTTGATCAGCCATCGCTGATGTCATTATTACTAAGTCAATCGGCTCTCCTTTATCAGATAACCCAAGCATGACTTCAAAAATCTTTTGATGTTTCGTTCGATAGAATGAGTCAGGTACTAATAACTCTGATGCTGCCGTTAATGCATCTTGATCAATTAATATAGCTCCTAAAACCGCCTGCTCGGCCTCTATATTATGCGGAGGGGTACGATCAGCAAGTACATCACTCATACGCAATCCTCCTTGCTTAATTTATTTTTATTGTTCACTAACATGAACTTTTACTGTCGCTGTTACTTGCGGGTGCAATTTCACAGTAACGTTTGTATAGCCTAATGCGCGAATTGCATCATCCATTTCAAATTTACGCTTATCAAGTTTAATCTTGTGTGATTTTTGCATTGCATCTACGATTTGTTTACTTGTGATTGAACCGAATAGACGGCCACCTTCACCAGATTTAGCCTTTAATTCTACAGTTAGTTTCTCTAATGTTTCTTTTAATTGTTTTGCACTTTCAAGCTCTGCTGCTGCATCTTTTTCTTCTTTGCGTTTTTGAGCTTCTAAAGTTTTCATACTGCTATTTGTCGCTTCAGCAGCTAATCCTTGTTTTAGTAAGAAGTTATTTGCATAGCCATCTGGTACGTTTTTTATTTCTCCTTTTTTCCCTTTACCTTTTACGTCTTTTAGAAAAATTACTTTCATGATTGTGTGCCTCCCTGTAAATAGTCATCAATAACAAATCGAAGCTTCTCCTCAGCTTCATCTACTGTAACATTTTTCATTTGTGTGGCCGCATTCGTTAAATGCCCGCCACCGCCTAAGTTTTCCATAATTAGCTGCACATTCACTTCACCTAAAGACCTGCCGCTAATTCCAATGAAATTCTCGCCACGTTTCGCAATAACAAATGAAGCAATAATTCCTGTCATTGTTAATAATGTGTCCGCTGATTGCGCAATAAGCACTTGATCGTAGTAATCATCACTATCAACTTTTGCAATCGCAATTCCATTTGTATAAATGTACGCATTTTTAATAGCTTTTGCAACCCGTAAATACTGATCCATATCTTCTTTTAGAAGCTCTTGTACAAGTACAGTATCTGCACCATGTGAGCGTAAATAAGAAGCGGCATCAAACGTACGAGCACCCGTACGGAATGTAAAGCTTTTCGTATCAACGATAATACCTGCTAACAATGCCGTTGCTTCTAACATTGTCATTTTTAAATTTTTCGGTTGATATTCAAGTAATTCTGTAACAAGTTCTGCCGTGGAAGAAGCATATGGCTCCATGTAAACAAGCAATGGATCCTCAATAAAATCCTCTCCTCGGCGATGATGGTCAATAACAACTACATTTTCAATTTTGTGTAACAGCTTTTCCTCCATCACCATTGAAGGTTTATGCGTATCAACAACAACAAGTAAAGAATCCTCATTTGCAAATTCCATCGCTTGTCCTGGTGTAATAAAGTGAGACCATAACTCTTCGTTTTGTTTCACTTTATCCATCAAACGCTTAATTCCCTTGTCAGAATCATTTTCATCTAGCACAATATATCCTTTGCGCTCATTTAATTGCGCTACCTTTAAAATACCAATCGCAGCACCAATTGCGTCCATATCAGGAGCCCTGTGCCCCATTATAATGACATTACTACTTTCTAATACTAAATCCTTTAATGCATGCGAAATAACTCTAGCACGTACACGAGTACGTTTTTCAACTGGATTTGTCTTACCACCATAAAACTTAACTTTACCCGTTGCTTGTTTAATAGCTACTTGATCTCCACCACGGCCAAGCGCAAGGTCTAAACCGGACTGAGCCATCGCCCCAAGCTCTGATAAAGGTAAATCACCTGATCCAACACCTACACTTAAGGTGAGTGGTATATTCCTTTTGGATGTTTCTTCACGCACCTGATCTAAAATGCTAAATTTCCCTTTCTCCATCTGCGCTAAAATACTTTCATTTAGTACAACGAAGAATCTTTCTGAAGATGCACGTTTTAAATATGCCCCATACTTAACGGCCCATTCATTTAGTCGTGATGTTACAAGACTTGTTATATTCGTACGTAATTGATCATCTAAACCTTGTGTAACTTCATCATAGTTATCTAAATAAATAACCGCCAAAACAGTACGTTGATCCTCATACATCTTTTCAATCTCTGTTTGTTCCGTTACATCAAAGAAATAAATTAACTTTTCTTCTTTCCTTACAAAAACACGAAACTTTCGATTATTTAAAGAAACTATATCATCGGAAGTTTCTCCTTTAATAAAAAGAAGTAACGTTTCTGATACATCATAAAGGTGCCATCCAGCTAATGCATGCTGTCCCAGACATGAAGATAAATAAGGATTCGCCCAATCAATCCCATAATCCTTATTGTATAACAAAATACCAATAGGCATTTGGTTAAATGCCTCATTACTCACTTTCTTTACCCTTGTAATCATATCTGTCGTATGCTTTTCGAAATTCTTTTGAAAGGTAAGTTCAAATCGTACAACAACAAAAAGGACGATACAAAAAATAAAAAAGGCGGCTATCCCCATCATTAAATGAAAATAACAGAGGATTGAAATGAGCACAAACACGAAAAATGCCAATACATAAACAGGATATAAAAACCACTGTTTCTTATAAAATTCAGGCATGTATACAACTCCTATAAAGTAAAACTAACTCACCTTCCAGTTAGTTAAACAGATTAAAATAGTATAAGGAATATTACTTCATCCTCCTATTTTAGAACGCAATGAAATCCCTAAATCAATTATACCTAAGATTGTCACAAGAGGAAACAGCATCGGAATAAACATGCAGACAATAAAACTAATAATAGGAACCCCTTTCGTAAACCCTTTGCTATGCGCTAAAAAAGCGATAAATGTCAGACCTTGCAGTACGAGTAGTAAAGCAAATATGACATATAGGTTAGAAAATACCATATGTAAATATGATGTCGGTTCTACTTTTATAAAAGTTGATAGCAAAATAAATATAACGTAATACCAAACAATACTCTTTGGTAATTGTATATCTTTAAATTTAGGCCAAGGTATAACATCGTGTTTTAACTTTCTCAAAACACTGCCCGACAATATTACTGTGATCCAAGAAAAACATGCAGAAACGAGCACAAGTATACTTGGAAATAACGTTTGTAATATATCATTCATTTGTGCAAATAACTCTTTTTGCTCTTTACTAACCGGCATACCAGCAGCACTAACTATCTTTTCACTTTGCGCCATACTTTCATTAAACATATTTTGCATTTGCTTCATTAAATCTATGTTAAAAAACTTTATACTCACAACATAAATGAGCATAATACCAATTAAGTATGCAACCGTCCCCGCCATCAAAATTTCTACCGGCTTTTTTCGTTTTTTATACATATATCCTAAAACGATACCTATCAATCCAAACATAGTTATCTTCACTAGGTTCATCGGCTGACTAACAATAACAGTAATAAAAAGCGCCGCTGTAAAAATTACAAAGGCATTAGATAATTTATATCTTATCGTTAGCAATATAAATGGCAATGGCAACGCAAACGTTACAACCGTACCTAAAATCGGAACATACATAGATATAAGCAACAATATTGCATATATCGCTAACAACGCTGCACCTTCAGTAATAAATTTCGTATTTTTCATCCTCTAACCTCTCTTTCAAAAAAAGAAAAGCATAGCAAAATGCACAGTAGAGTCCGACTCTACTGTGCATTTCATACGCTATTATTCACCAACATATGGTAAAAGTGCCATTTGACGAGCACGTTTAATTGCAACTGTAAGTTTGCGTTGGTATTTCGCGCTTGTTCCTGTTACACGACGAGGTAAAATTTTACCACGCTCAGAAACGAAACGTTTTAATAAATCAACATCTTTATAGTCAATGCGAGTGATGCCGTTAGCTGTGAAGAAACACACCTTACGACGTTTCGCACGTCCACCTTTGCGTCCTGCCATGTCTATTTCCCTCCATTCTTAGTTAAAACTAACAAATTTACTGTATTAGAACGGTAAATCGTCGTCGGAAATGTCGATCGGTTGACCTACATTTGAAAATGGATCGTCATTCTTCGTAAATCCAGAGTTTCCTTGGTTACCTTGGTTGCCTGAATTACTAGATTGACCAAATGGGTTAGAGCTTTGGTTACCGAAACCAGCTCCTGATGGTTGCTGATTAAATGAACCACGTTGCTCCCCACCGCCATTACGCGGCTCTAAAAATTGTACGCTTTCCGCAAGAACTTCTGTTACATATACACGTTTACCATCTTGTCCATCGTAATTACGAGTTTGAAGACGTCCATCTACGCCTGCTAAGCTACCTTTTTTCAAATAATTTGCTACGTTTTCTGCTTGTTTACGCCATATTACACAATTAATAAAGTCAGCTTCACGCTCACCTTGTTGATTCGCAAATGCGCGATTCACAGCTAACGTAAAAGTAGCTACTGCAACACCATTGGGCGTGTAACGTAAGTCAGGGTCCTTAGTTAAACGACCAACGAGGATAACACGATTCATCAATCGAACCACTCTCCCTTATATATCAATTATTTTTCTTCTTCTTTAACAACGATATGACGAAGGATGTCTTCGTTGATCTTAGCTAAACGGTCGAATTCGTTAATCGCTTCTGCGTTAGAGTTCACGTTTAAGATCATGTAGAAACCTTCACGTAAGTCGTTGATTTCGTAAGCTAAACGACGCTTACCCCACTCTTTCGTGTTAATGATTTCTGCACCATTGTTTGTTAAAACACCTGCAAAACGTTCAACTAAAGCTTTTTGAGCTTCTTCTTCAACGCCAGGACGAATGATGTACATAATTTCGTACTTTCTCATTACACTTTCACCTCCTTTTGGTCTAAACGGCCCATAATGGGCAAGGAGCAATTAATTTATAGTAATTACTCACGAGTTTAGATTATATCATAGTAAGTTAGATGAATCAACTCACCCATACATAAAAAACTTGGCAAACACATAATATATTTGCCAAGCTCATATCTTTATTTTTCCTAGGAAATATTAAATTAAACGTTGAAGCGGAAGTGCATAACGTCTCCGTCTTTTACGATATACTCTTTTCCTTCTAAACGTACTTTTCCAGCTTCTTTTGCAGCTGTCATAGAACCGTTTGTCATTAAATCATCATAAGAAACTGTTTCCGCACGAATGAATCCACGCTCAAAGTCTGTATGAATTACACCCGCACATTGTGGTGCTTTCATACCTTGTTTAAACGTCCATGCACGTACTTCTTGCACACCGGCTGTGAAGTAAGTAGCAAGTCCTAATAAATCATATGCAGCACGAATTAGTTGATCTAAACCAGATTCTTCAATGCCTAGTTCTTCAAGGAATACCTTTTTCTCTTCCTCGTCTAACTCAGCGATTTCTGATTCGATTTTTGCACATACAACGATTACTTGAGAATTTTCATTTGCAGCAAATTCTTTTACCATTTGTACGTATTTGTTTTCAGAAGGATCGATAACATCGTCCTCGCTTACGTTTGCTACGTATAACATTTCTTTCGTTGTCAGTAAATGAAGACCTTTAACAATCTTCATCTGCTCTTCTGTAAATTCAACAGTACGAGCCGGTTTCCCCTCTTCGAAAGCTTCTTTTAAACGCACTAAAATTTCATGCTCATATACTGCTTCTTTATCCTTTTGTCTTGCTAGTTTCGCAACACGCTCGATACGTTTATCAACAGATTCTAAGTCTGCTAAGATTAGCTCTAAGTTGATTGTTTCAATATCATCGATTGGATCTACTTTCCCTGAAACGTGCGTAATATTTTCGTCCTCAAAACAACGAACAACTTGGCAAATTGCATCTACTTGACGAATGTGAGATAAGAACTTATTTCCTAACCCTTCACCCTTACTAGCACCTTTTACGATACCTGCAATATCAGTAAACTCAAATACAGTCGGAACAGTTTTTTTCGGTTCTACTAATTCCGTTAATTTATTTAAACGCTCATCTGGTACTTCTACAATTCCTACGTTTGGATCAATTGTACAGAATGGATAGTTTGCAGATTCTGCTCCTGCTTGTGTAATTGCATTAAATAAAGTGGACTTCCCTACGTTAGGTAATCCAACAATCCCAGCCGTTAATCCCATATTTTTCACTCCTATGTCTCAATCTTTCATCATTATAGATAGTAACGAAAAAAATGACAAGTTTCCTCCAAACGAAAAAAAGTAACAGCTACCCACTGCAACTGTTACTTTCTCTCTATTCTTCGTGCTTCACAAGTATTTTTTTCACCTTACGATCAAACTCTCTTCGAGGAATCATTACTGAATGGTCACATCCCTCGCACTTAATGCGGATATCCATTCCCATCCGAATAATCTTCCAACGATTCTCACCACATGGGTGGGCTTTCTTCATTTCCACAACATCGTACAAGTTATACTGCTTTTGCTCCATTCTCCAAACCCCTCTCCATACTAAATTGCTTTTCCACTCACCAATTCTTCACGATTATATAAAACCATACGTGGATATGGAATTTCAATACCATGTAAATCTAGACGATTTTTAATTTCTTTACGAAGTGCTCTTGCAATAACCGCATGTTGCATCGGCTCTACTTCTGCAATAACACGTAATATAACTTCTGATGCAGCTAATGTTTGCACGCCTAATAACAGAGGTGTTGTTACCATTTGCTCATATTGCGCAGGTAATTCTTCTAATAATTCTTCAATGACTTGCTCTGCTTTTGCTATGTCAGCCTCATACGAAATAGATACATCAACAAATGCAACACTATTACTAACTGAATAGTTAGTAACTTGAATGATACTTCCGTTTGGTAAAGTATGAATTTCGCCTGTCCAGCTCTTTACTTTTGTTGTACGAAGTCCAATTTCTAAAACGACTCCCTCAAACTGGCCAATTTTCACATAGTCTCCCACTGAAAATTGGTCCTCTAGCAAGATAAATAACCCTGTAATGACATCTTTCACTAAACTTTGAGCACCAAATCCGACCGCTAAACCAATTACCCCGGCACCGGCTAATAAACCAGATGCATTAATATTAAACACACCTAAAATCGCAATTAGCATAATGAACATAACAACGTATGCCACAATATTTTCAAGTAACTTTGCTACTGTAACTGTACGACGTTCTGAAATTTGAATTGGCGAACGACTTCCCATACGAAACGCATTTCGTACAATTGCACGCGCAACTCGTACAACAACTGCACCAATGATTAAAATAATACATATTTTCAATGTCGCTGTTCCAATATCAGCCCAACGATCAGCATTTAATAAATACTGTTTCGTAGCATTAAACCACTTCGTTAATAAATCCATGTACCTCTACCTCTCCAGCCAAAATTTCTTTTTAGTTATCCTTCTTATTGTATCAGAAGTCTTCTAATTGCTGAAAAATTTTTATGATTTTAATTACATTTGTTAACTTCCATGCAGGTATAAAATGGAACGAATAGATATATACTAGTACTATTATTTCCATTTTCACTCAAGTTTTACAGGAAGTACGCACTTATAGTTTTCCATTTTACTCACCATATAACATATTTTGAAAATTTATTAAAAGGATGGATGCTTCATGAATATTGGAAGTTTTCGCTTACCCTTTTTCGAAAAAGAAACTCAAAATGTTATGCACCAAGACGTAGAAGCCTCCGAGACAATCAGTAACTTCTTACTTTCCCATATCCCTATTAAAACGAATATACCGATTATTCTCGTTTGTATCGGAACAGATCGTTCTACAGGCGATGCACTCGGTCCGTTAGTCGGTACGAAATTAGAACAAGTAGGAATTAAAAACTTCCAAGTGTTCGGCACACTAGATGAGCCGGTACATGCGCTAAATTTAGAAGAAAAAATTCAGAATATACAGAAAGATAATCCTACTTCATTTATAATTGCGGTTGATGCCTGTTTAGGAAAGTCTCAAAGCATCGGTTCCATCACTACCGGAATGGGGCCTAGTAAACCCGGAGCTGCAATGAATAAGAAATTACCTGCAGTTGGTGATCTACATATTCATGGCATCGTAAATCTAAATGGTTTTATGGAGTTTTTCGTTCTGCAAAATACAAGATTAAGTTTAGTCATGAAAATGGCTGATGTAATTGCACAAAGTATAAAAGAAACAGATCAAAAATTATCTGTATTAAAAAAAGCAAACCATCTATAAATAATAAGATGGTTTGCTTTTTAATTTTTCTGCGCTAATAATTCTAAAATACGATTTAAATCTTCTTTATTAAAAAATTCAATTTCGATTTTACCTTTTTCTTTTTTCGTTTCTTTAATTTTCACATCTGTGCCAAATTTTTCCCTTAAGAACGTTTCGCGTTCTACAAAAAATATGTTTCTCTCTTTTTTCACTTGTTTTGTTTCACGTGAAACGCGCTGATTAATCTCCTGAACAATTTTCTCTAATTGACGAACATTTAATCCTTCTTTTTCGATTCGTTTCAATAAAGATTTCAATTGTTCTTCATCTTTTATTGTAAGTAACGTTCTCCCATGAGCCATTGAAAGTTGACCATTTGCAATCATATCTTGTACAAACGGAGGGAGGCTTAATAACCGCGTATAATTTGCAATGTAAGGTCTGCTCTTACCAAGACGTTTTGCTAATTGTTCTTGCGTTACATTTAGCTCATTCATTAACATTTGATAGGCCATTGCTTCTTCCATTGGATTTAAATCTTCACGTTGTAAGTTTTCAAGCAATGCAAACTCCATCATTTGCTGCTCATTTAATTGTCTTACAACGGCAGGTACCTTTTCGAGTCCGGCCTCTTTAGCAGCACGATATCTTCTTTCACCTGCAACAATTTCATATCCTTTAATACTCTTCCTAGCAATTAACGGTTGTAATATGCCGTGCTCTTTAATAGAAGCCGATAATTCCTGAATCGCATCTTTATTAAAGTGTTTACGTGGTTGATATGGATTCGGTCTTAATTCAGTTATCGTAATCTCCTGAATTGTTTCTTCTTCTTTCACATCTAAATCAGGAAAAAACACATTGATTCCTCTTCCTAATCCTTTAGCCACCTGCAATCACTTCCTCTGCTAAATCTATATATACTTCTGCCCCTCTTGATTTAGCGTCATACTGCATAATTGGTTTCCCATGACTTGGTGCTTCACTTAAGCGAACATTACGAGGGATAATTGAACGATATACTTTATCTCTAAAATACTTTTTCACTTCATCTATAACCTGAATCCCTAAATTTGTACGGGCATCCAACATTGTTAGCAATACACCTTGAATTGCTAGATTTTTATTTAAGTGCTTTTGCACAAGTCGAACTGTATTTAATAGCTGACTTAATCCTTCTAGTGCGTAATATTCGCATTGAACAGGAATAATAACAGAATCTGCTGCGGTTAATGCATTAATCGTTAATAACCCTAAGGACGGGGGACAGTCGATAATAATATAGTCATATTCATCACGAACTGGCTGTAATGCCCTTTGTAAACGTACTTCCCGGGAAATAGTCGGTACCAATTCAATTTCAGCACCTGCCAATTGAATTGTAGCGGGTAGAACATCTAAGTTTTCAGTTGCGGTTTTACGTATAACCCCTTGAACATCTGCATCTTCCACAAGAACGTTGTAAATACATTGATCTAATTCGGATTTTTCAATTCCCACACCAGTCGTTGCATTTCCTTGAGCGTCAATATCTACAAGAAGGACCTTTTTACCTACTTGTGCCAATCCAGCCCCTAAATTAACAGATGTTGTTGTTTTCCCAACGCCACCTTTTTGATTGGCAATAGCAATGATTTTTCCCATGATGTCACCTACTTTCAACCTTTCTATCTTATTCTAGTAACAATTACGTTTATTGTAACATGAAATAAAAGTTTTTCTTTTACGTCCTTATTAAACTTCAAAATTTATTTGTAAACTCCTTCTTCATCTCACAAGAAAATATAGTAAAAGAGACCTATCCAATAGGATCAGGTCTCTAACGCGCCATTATTATTTTTTCTTCGGAATTTTAATTGTAATTTGATAGTACTCATCAAATTCTTCTTCCTCAGAATTAACATTTAAACCACTGTCAGCAACCATTTGTAAGGACTGCCTAATTGTATTCATAGCAATTCTAGTATCTCGACTTACTGCTTTTTGCTTTGCCTTACGCTTCGGTTTTGCTTCCTCTAGTAATTTCGCAATTCGTTCCTCTGTTTGCTTTACATTCAGTTGTTTCTCCACAATTTCCTGTAAAACCTTCAGTTGTAATTCCTCGTTTTTTAAAGGAATGAGCGCGCGAGCATGGCGTTCTGTAATGCTTTTTTCTAATAATGCGCTTTTTATTTCTTCAGGCAACTTTAACAATCGCAACTTATTTGCGATTGTGGATTGTCCTTTTCCAAGTCGTTGTGCCAATGCTTCTTGTGTTAAATTATGTAACTCAATTAGCTTTTGATAGGCCACAGCTTCCTCGATTGCTGTTAGTTCCTCACGTTGCAAGTTTTCAATTAAAGCTACAGAAGCTGTTTCTGTATCATTTAAGTTCTTTATAATTGCAGGAACCTTCTCCCAACCTAACTTTGTTGCCGCACGGAAACGTCTTTCTCCAGCAATAATCTCGTACTTATCATCCTCATACTGCCTCACAACAATTGGTTGAATAAGTCCGTGTGTACGAATCGTTAATGCTAGTTCCTCAATACGCGCATCATCAAAAACTGTTCGTGGTTGATAACGGTTAGGGGTAATATTTACTATCGGAATTTCTTGTATTTCTTCATATACCTTTTTATCTATTTCTTCATGGCTTTCGTCTTGTAATTCGAATTCGCTCTCTTTATCTCCAAAGCCAAATAAACGAGAAAACGTATTTTTCATACATATTCCACCACCTTTTAGGCCTATTGACTATTCTCCATAAAATGTTTCCTATGAAACATTTACGTTTTCATTTATATAATTTAATCTTACGTCTAATAAGATTTATTTTTCAATAGGTAATTTATTGGGTGTTCCCGGTTTGCGTGGATATTTCTTTGGTGTCTTGCGCTTTTTCTCGATTAATAAAATATTACGTTCACTTTCTTCAAATGGTAATTGGAACGTAGACATTTCTTTTAAATTCCCGCCTAGCACCTCTAAAGCATACTTGCCATTTTCAATTTCTTCGTTTGCTGCAGCACCTTTCATTGCAATGAATGTTCCCCCAACTTTTACAAGTGGTAAACATAGCTCACTTAATACTGAAAGACGTGCAACTGCACGTGCCATTACAATATCGTACGATTCACGTACACCTTCTTTTTTCCCAAATGTTTCAGCACGATCATGACAAAACGCGACGTCACTTAATTCCAACTTTTGTGCTAAATGATTTAAGAAATTAATACGTTTTTGCAACGAGTCTACAATCGTCACTTTTAAATGCGGGAAACAGATTTTTAATGGAATACTTGGGAATCCAGCTCCTGCGCCAACATCACAAATTGAGAATGGTTTTGAAAAATCATAGTAAAAAGCAGCTGTAATGGAATCAAAAAAGTGCTTCAAATATACTTCTTCTTTCTCCGTAATAGCCGTTAAGTTCATTTTTTCATTCCATTCTACTAATGTTTCGAAGTAGATTTCGAACTGCTCTAACTGTCTAGAAGAGAGGGTGATACCCTTCTCTTCTAGCATAGATTGAAATTGTTCTATGTTCATCTAACAATATCTCCTTACTATTTATTGGTTCGATACTCGCGCAATTTTTCCTTGTTCAATATACACAAGTAAAATGGAAATATCCGCTGGATTTACGCCAGAAATACGTGAAGCCTGCCCCATTGAAAGTGGACGAACATCTTTCAATTTCTGTCTAGCTTCTGATGCAAGGCTAGAAATCGCATCATAATCAATATCTACAGGGATTTTTTTGTTTTCCATTTTTTTCATACGCTCTACTTGCTGTAAAGATTTTTCGATATATCCTTCGTACTTAATCTGAATTTCAACTTGTTCTGTCACTTCATCACTTAATTCTACTTCACTTGGTACTAAAAGATGAATATGCTCATATGTCATCTCTGGACGACGTAATAAGTCACTTGCACGTATTCCATCTTTCAATTCACTTCCACCAATGCTGCGAATTAATTCTTGAACTTCAGGACGTGGTTTAATAATAATGCTGCTTAAACGTTCCTTTTCCTGTTCAATTTGTAACTTTTTATTTGTAAATCGCTCATAGCGCTCTTCTTTAATTAATCCAATTTCACGACCAACTTCAGTTAAACGAAGATCAGCATTATCGTGACGTAATAATAGACGATATTCTGCACGAGACGTTAATAAACGATATGGTTCATTTGTACCTTTCGTAACAAGATCATCAATTAAGACACCAATATAAGCATCCTCACGCCCTAAAATAACTTCTTTCTTACCTAAAGAACGACATGCTGCATTAATCCCGGCCATAAGCCCTTGTCCTGCTGCCTCTTCGTAACCAGAAGTTCCGTTAATTTGTCCTGCTGTATATAAATTTTTAATTTTTTTCGTTTCAAGTGTTGGCCATAGTTGTGTTGGCACAATTGCATCGTATTCAATTGCATAACCTGTACGCATCATTTCAACGTTTTCTAGACCAGGGATTGTTCTAAGCATATCACGCTGCACGTCTTCTGGTAAGCTTGTGGATAAACCTTGTACATACACTTCTTGTGTATTACGTCCTTCTGGCTCTAAGAAAATTTGATGACGTGGTTTATCATTAAACCTTACTACTTTGTCTTCAATTGAAGGACAATATCTAGGTCCTGTTCCCTTAATCATACCAGAATACATAGCTGAGCGATGTAGGTTTTCATCTATTAAACGATGTGTTTCCGTACTTGTATACGTCAACCAACATGGAATTTGATCCATAATAAATTTTGTCGTTTCAAAAGAGAAAGCTCGTGGTTTATCATCACCTGGCTGAATTTCTGTTTTACTGTAATCAATCGTATTACTATTTACACGCGGAGGTGTACCTGTTTTAAATCTAACAAGATCAAATCCAAGCTCCTCTAAATGTTCTGATAACGTAATAGATGGTTGTTGATTATTCGGACCGCTCGAATATTTTAAATCTCCCATAATAATCTCACCGCGTAAAAACGTTCCAGTCGTAATTACAACTGTTTTTGCTGTATATTCAGCACCAGCTTGCGTAATTACCCCTTTACATTCGCCATCTTCAACGATTAAACGCTCTACCATTCCTTGGAACAACGTTAAGTTTGGTGTTTCTTCAATTGTTTTCTTTAATTCATGCTGGTAAGAGAACTTATCTGCTTGTGCTCGAAGTGCGCGTACAGCTGGTCCTTTACCTGTATTTAACATACGCATTTGAATATACGTTTTATCAATGTTGCGTCCCATTTCTCCGCCTAATGCATCAATTTCACGAACAACAATCCCTTTTGCTGGTCCACCAACAGAAGGGTTACATGGCATAAACGCTACCATATCTAAATTAATTGTTAACATTAATGTTTTGGAGCCCATTCGTGCTGCCGCAAGACCAGCTTCACATCCTGCATGACCTGCACCGATTACTATGACATCGTATGAACCGGCATTGTATCCCATCGTTTATTCCTCCTAATAATCTCTATCTTTCTAAAACATCGCTATATTATTTTCCTAAACAAAATTGAGAGAACAACTGGTCAATTAGGCTTTCATGAACGGTATCACCAGTAATTTCACCAAGTATTTCCCACGTTCTTGTTAAATCAATTTGCACCATATCAATTGGCACACCATTTTCTATCGCCTCAATTGCATCTCCAATTGTTCTTCCTGCTTGTGTTAATAATCCAATATGTCTCGCGTTAGAAACATACGTCACGTCTGCAGAATCAATTGTTCCTTCAAAAAATAAATCAGCTATTGCCTTTTCAAGCTCATCTATTCCTTGTTCCTCAATTAACGACGTTGTAATAACACGATTTCCCGCTGCCAATGCTGTAACACGTTCCATATCGATTGCTTGTGGTAAATCTGTCTTATTTACAATAACAATGAAATCTTTTCCTTGTACGGCACGGAATAGATCTTCATCCTCATTCGTTAAAGCTTCACTATAATTAACGACAACTAACACTAAATCAGCTTGGCTCATCATTTCCTTTGAACGCTCTACACCAATTCGTTCAACAACATCTTCTGTTTCACGAATCCCGGCTGTATCTATAAGTTTAAGTGGTACACCACGCACATTAACGTACTCTTCAATAACATCACGAGTTGTTCCTGCAATATCAGTTACAATTGCCTTTTTCTCCTGAACGAGACTATTTAATAGCGATGACTTCCCAACGTTAGGTCTACCGATGATTGCAGTAGCAATACCTTCACGTAAAATCTTTCCTTGCTTCGATGTTTCTAATATTTTTGCAATTTCAGCACGAACATGTGTAGCTTTCTCAATTAAAATATTATGTGTCATTTCTTCCACATCATCATATTCCGGGTAATCTATGTTTACCTCAACATGAGCTAACGTTTCTAATATGTCCTGACGCAGACGGCCGATTAATTTAGATAATCGCCCTTCCATTTGATTAATTGCTACGTTCATTGCACGATCTGTTTTTGCACGGATTAAGTCCATAACAGCTTCTGCTTGTGATAAATCAATACGGCCATTTAAAAAAGCACGTTTTGTAAATTCACCAGGCTCTGCTAATCGTACTCCTTGCGCTAAAATAAGCTGCAATACTTTATTTACTGAAACAAGTCCACCATGACAGTTAATTTCTACTATATTTTCACGTGTAAAAGTCCTTGGTGCACGCATAATAGACACCATCACTTCTTCAATAACCTGATTTGTATCTAAATCAACAATATGACCATAATGAATTGTGTGAGAAGAAACCTCTGTTAAGTCCTTCCCTTTAAAAATACGATTAACTTTTTCAACCGCATCATCCCCACTTACTCGAACAATGGCAATTGCACCCTCTCCAAGCGCTGTGGAAATCGCGGCAATTGTATCGAATTCCATGTCCTTTCACCTCACTTGCTTATTTATCTCTATTTCAACATGATTATTTTCTTCACTAAATTATTAGAATACCATAACGAACCTATCTACAAAAGAATAATAACTCATTTTATTATGTCCTCATGTAAAAAACACTAAACTTATTCACAGTGGATAAGTTTAGTGTTTTTCAGTTATCCACACCTGTTTTCCCCTCAAAAAAAACCGGCACTCAATTGAGTAACCGGTCATTTGGAAGATATTACAACATGTCGATGTGGTTCTTTTCCTTCAGAAGTTGTAATGATATTTTGATGATTAGATAATGCTTGGTGGATAATCTTTCGTTCAAAAGATGGCATAGGTTCCAACACAACTCTTTTTTTCGTACTTACTACTTGTTTTGCTAATCGATAAGAAAGTGCTTCTAATGTAGCTTTTCTTTTACTACGATAATTTTCAGCATCTAGTGTGATACCAATATACTGCCTCGTATTGCGATTTGCCACAAGTTTCGTTAAATACTGTAAAGAATTCAAGGTGTTTCCTCTTTTCCCAATCAAAACACCTATGTTTTCTCCAGAAATTGTAAATTCAACTTCGCGTCCTTTTACAATTTTACTAATCTCAGCTTCCACACCCATATCGTGAATGACATTTTTTAAATATTCTTCACATTCTTGAATTGGATCTTTCTTCAATACAACTTCTACTACTGCAGGTCGGTTCCCAAATAAGCCTAAGAACCCTCTTTTACCTTCATCGATAATATTTATATCCACTCGGTCTTTTGAAACATTTAATTGCCTTAAAGCATCTTGTACTGCCAGCTCGACTGTTTGTCCTTTAGCAGTAATTATACTCACTTGCTTGATCCTCCTGCCTTACTAGCCTTAATTTCCGGCCCTTTGATCAAGTACATTTGAGCAATACCAAAGATATTACCAACAACCCAGTAAAGTGATAATGCAGCTGGGAAGTTAATTGCAAAGATTAAAATCATGATTGGCATTAGCCAAATCATCATTGCCATTTGCGGATTTTGACCAGCAGTTCCTGCCATTGCAAGTTTTTGCTGAATAAATGTCGTAATTGCCGCAACAACCGGTAAGATATAGTACGGATCTGCCTGTCCTAAGTCGAACCATAAGAATGTATGCTTACTAATTTCTGCTGTTCTCATAATCGCATGGTAAAACGCGAATAAAATAGGCATCTGAACAAAGATTGGTAAACATCCTGCTAATGGGTTTACACCATTTTTTTGGTATAACTGCATCATTTCTTGTTGTAGTTTTTGCTGTGTTGCCTGATCTTTAGAGCTATATTTCTCTTTTAACTTCACCATTTCTGGTTGTAACGCTTGCATTGCCTTCGTACTCTTCGTTTGTTTAATCATTAATGGTAATAATGCAAAACGAATAATAAGAGTCGTAACAACGATTGCTAAACCATAATTACTACCAAATAAGTTGGCAAAATACGTAATTAATTGAGAAAGCGGGTATACGAAGTATTCATTCCAAATTCCAGTGCTTTTTGGTGTAATTGGCTGATTTACTTCACTACAGCCAGCAGTAATCGCCATTAATGCAACAACCATGGCTAGTAAACCTAATTTCTTTTTCAAAGCCTACTCCTCCTTGTATCGGTATGTATATAGTGTAATTCATTTCCTTACGCTACTTTTTATTCTTTTTCATACCAGAGCGTTTAAAGACATGAATTAAGCTTTTCTTTAATTCTTCATATGTCATCTCTGCACAAGGCTTCCTTGCTATTATAACAAAATCTTTTCCAGAATCTATCTCATCTTTTAATTCTGTGATCGACTGGCGAATCATACGTTTAATTCGGTTACGCACTACTGCATTTCCTATTTTCTTGCTGACAGAAAGGCCAATACGAAAGTTTGGCTGCTCTTCTTTATCTAGTTGATAGACAACAAACTGACGATTCGCATTCGATTTTCCTTTTTGAAAAACCGTCTGGAATTCATCATTCTTTTTTATACGATGTTTTTTCTTCATATCAATTGACACTCCTGTAGTTCATCAGCGGAAATTCACTATTATTAGAAAAAAAGACCACTGAACGATCAGTGGTCTACGCAGATAATACTTTTCTTCCTTTACGACGACGAGCTGCTAGCACTTTACGTCCGTTCGCTGTGCTCATACGGCTGCGGAAACCATGTACTTTGCTGCGCTTACGTTTATTTGGTTGGTAAGTTCTTTTCATTATATGACACCTCCCTGAGGAATATCTGTTAAAGACAGTCCTATAAATTATAGTTAATCAACTAGGAAAATGTCAATGGTTCTCGAAATTTTCATCAAATATTCATTTTGAACCTATTCACATACTTTTTCACAGATCCCATATTTCCTTGTGGATAAATGTTTTTTCTTGTTTTTTATATCCACAAACTCGTTTCGTACTTTTACACAGTATATCGTGTTGTGGACAAGTTTATTCCACAAGGTATTGATTTTGTGGATAACTTTCTTAATTTCATTGCTATAGCTACTTTTTTTTGATATTATAGTTGTGTTTTCACTTTGAATAAGTTTTCCACATCTTTATCTTATCCACAAATTGTGTATAACATGTGGACAGTTTTAATCACATGTGGGTAAATGCTTATCCACATTCGCTTTTTTTGTCGAAAACCCTATCTCATATACAAACGACGTTTTTAGGTTTTAAAATACGTTTCGTATAAATATACATTTTATATTTATTTAGGTTGTACATTTGTTGCGCAACCTTATTCTTTTACCATCTTAGTAAAGGAGGGACACCT